>NZ_JBYSZY010000020.1:0-106037 GCF_058787635.1 Variovorax sp. FW305-3-2-15-B-LB1
GGGCGCGGGGGCCGCGGGCATGGCGGCCACCGACAGGCCGGCTTCACGTGCCGCGGCGTGCTGCTCGGGGCTGCCGCCGCGCACGGCGATCGGCTGGGTCTGGTGGCGCGCCAGCAGGCTGCGCAGGGCGGCAAAGTCGATTTCGGGGGCGTCGGTGCCGCCCTCGGCCGCCTGTTCCTGCAGCAGCGAGAGGTCGATCACCACCGGCTCCTGCTCGAAGAAGTCGGGCGAATCCGCCAACTGGGCGTCGAGCGCCTCGGCCAGCACGTCGAGGTCGGCTGTCTTGAGGATCACTGCGATCAGCGGCAGTGTGGCGCTCTTGAATTCGAAAACCGCCTTGGTACGAGCGGCGGAAACATCGGCCATTGGAAAACGTGTGTGAACGTCGGTGCGAAAAGCGTTGGAGTCTAACGGGCGCCGGCCAAAGCCCGGTGACCGGCGCCGTGTTCACTGACCCCGCACAACAGTTATTGCACGAGGTTTCACTTTGTCTGCGCTCAGGCGTTGCGCGAACGGCCCAGCAGGGCGTAGAGGATGATGGCCCCGAAAGTGGCGGTTCCGATGCCGCCGAGCGCGAAGTCGCCGAACTTCAGCGTGAAGTCGCCGGTGCCGATGATCAGCGTGATGGCGGCCACGATCAGGTTCTTGTTCTGCGAGAAATCGACCTTGTTGTCGACCCAGATCTTGGCGCCGGCAATGGCGATCAGGCCGAACACCACGATGCTCACGCCGCCCATCACCGGCAGCGGAATGGCCTGGATCAGCGCGCCGAACTTGGGGCTGAAGCCCAGGATGAGCGCAATGAAGGCCGCCACCACGAACACCGCCGTCGAGTAGATGCGCGTGGCCGCCATCACGCCGATGTTCTCGGCGTAGGTGGTCACGCCCGTGCCGCCGGCGGCGCCGCTCACCACCGTGGCGATGCCGTCGCCGATGAAGGCGCGGCCCATGTACGGGTCGAGGTTGCGGCCCGTCATAGCTGTCACCGCCTTCAGGTGGC
This sequence comes from Variovorax sp. FW305-3-2-15-B-LB1, assembly GCF_058787635.1. NCBI lineage: Bacteria > Pseudomonadati > Pseudomonadota > Betaproteobacteria > Burkholderiales > Comamonadaceae > Variovorax > Variovorax sp. FW305-3-2-15-B-LB1. The sequence continues at coordinate 1,001 of NZ_JBYSZY010000020.1, forward strand.
CGAGGTTTTCCGCCACCAGGATGATCGCCACGGGCGCGATCAGCAGCATCGCGTTGGCCGTGAACACCGGCGCCGTGAAGGTCGGCAGGCCGAACCAGGCCGCGTTGGCGATGCCGCTCAGGTCGACCGGCTTGCCCAGGCCCATGCCGTTGGTGAGCGCGGCGTACACCAGCGTGGCCAGGATCAGGCCGATGAGGATCAGCAGGCGCTGCACCATGCCGCGCGTGAACACCGCCACCAGGCCCACGCACAGGAAGGTCACGGCCTGCATCCACGAATCGAAGTTGCTGGCCGCCATGTTCTTGATGGGAATGCCCGCCAGGTTCAGCCCGATGACTGCCACCACGGCGCCCGTGACCACGGGCGGCATGAAGCGCTCGATCCAGCCCGTGCCCACGGCCTGCACGATGGCCCCGATCAGGATGTAGACCACCCCGCAGGCCACGATGCCGCCCAGCGCCACCGCGATGTTGGCGTTGGCCCCCTTGCCGGCATAGCCGCTGGCCGCGATCACCACGCCGATGAAGGCGAAGCTCGAGCCCAGGTAGCTGGGCACCTTGCCGCCCGTCACGAGGTAGAAGATGAGCGTGCCGATGCCGCTCATCAGGATCGCGATGTTGGGGTTGAAGCCCATCAGGATCGGCGCCAGCACCGTGGCGCCGAACATGGCGATCACGTGCTGGATGCCCATCGCGCCGGTCTGCAGCCAGGGCAGCCGCTCGTCGGGCGCAATGACGGCGCCGTTGGCCAGTGTGGACACCGGCTTTTCAGTCCAGTTGAACATGTGTTTTCTTCTCCTCGGTTGGTGTGTGTTTGGGGGGTCGACGCGCTCCCTGGGGCGAGATTGTGGTCGATCCACCCCGTGCTGAACACGGGTGCCACCCGCAAGAGGCGTACCAGCGGGAGAAGAAAGAAAAGAAGCGCCCGGAAGGCGCGCCCGCGCTCAGCGCGGCTGCAGCACCGCCATGGTGATGCGCGAGACGCAGGTCAGCTCGCCCGCCTCGTTGGTCAGGTCGATCTGCCAGACCTGCGTGGTGCGCCCGCGGTGCACCGGCCGCGCCGTGCCGGTGACCCAGCCGCTGGTGGCCGAGCGGATGTGGTTGGCATTGATGTCCAGGCCCACGGCGCGGTCGCCCTCGGGGGCCGAGTAGTGCGCGCCGCAGGAGCCCAGCGTCTCGGCCAGCACCACCGACACGCCGCCGTGCAGGATGCCGTAGGGCTGGCGGGTGCGCTCGTCCACCGGCACGCGGGCGCGGATGAAATCGTCGCCCACCTCCAGGAATTCGATGCCCAGGGCGGCCACGGCCGTGCCCACGTGGTTGGCGGTCAGCGATTCGACCGAGATCTCTTTCTTCCAGATACGCATGCAGGGGTCTCCGATACAGGGGGTGCGAGGGCACTATAGCGACGACGGCTGACAACCGCAGTCGCCTTTGCGTGCTACCTTGGCCCGATGACCTTCCCTTCGGTGCGGCGGTGGCTCCTGGGCTCGGCGGCGGTGCTGCTGCTGGGCATCGGCGCGCTGGCGCTCGTGGTGGCCGCGCGCCTGCCCGACGACGAGGAGGTGGCGGCCCGCATCGCCGCCGGCTTCTCGCAGCGCTACGGCGTCGAGCTGACCGTGGGTGGCGCCCACTGGTCGCTGTGGCCGGTGCCCGTGCTGGCGCTGTCCGAGCTGGCGACCGACCAGCCCCAGCCCATCACCCTGCGCCGCGTGAGCGTGCGGCTGCACCTGTGGCCGTTGCTGCTGCGCCGCGAGGTGGCCATCGACGAGATCGCGCTCGAGAGCCTGGTGCTGCCGCGCGCCTCGGTGCGTGCCTTCCGGGACAAAGGCCCCGAGCCGCAGGAAAGCGAGCGCATCGTGCCGCTGCCCGCGCCCTGGACCCTGGCGCCCGTGCCGGTGGAGCGCGTGCGCTGGCGCGACGTGGTCTGGATCGACCGCCGCGACATCGCGCTGGCCTACGACGGCGAGGTGACCTTCGACGACAACTGGCGCCCTCGCGAGCTGCGTCTGGAGCGCGCCGGCGCCGCATCGCCCGTGCGCCTGCGGCTGGACCGCGAGGGCACGGAAGACCGCTGGCGCACCCGCATCGACGCCGGGGGCGGCACGTGGAACGGTGAATCGCGGCTCGAGGTGCTGCCTGAAGGGCGGGGCTTGCGCGTGTCGGCTGAGCTCGATCCGCGGCAGGTTGACATCGAGGGGCTGGTGCAGGCCTTCGGGCGCCGCTCGGCGGTGGCGGGCAAGGTCTCGGGCCACACCTCGCTGGTGGCCGAGGCCCGCGAGGTGGGCGCGCTGATCCGCGGCCTGCACACGCGCACCACCTTCTCGGTGCAGCCCGCCACCCTGACCCGGATCGACCTCGCCAAGGCCGTGACCACCGTCGGCATCAGCCGCGGCGGCACCACGGCGCTGGACGAGCTCACCGGCACGCTCGACACCCAGGGCACCGAAGACGGCATCGTGATGCGCTACACGAACCTCAAGGCGCGCTCGGGCGTGCTCACCGCGAGCGGCAACCTGCGGCTGTTCAACCGGCAGATGTCGGGCGAGATGGCGGTGGACCTGGTCGATGGCGTGGTCGGCGTGCCGCTGAAAATCGGCGGCAGCGTGGCCGAGCCCGAGGTGTCGATGACCGGCGGCGCGCTCGCGGGGGCGGCGGTCGGCAGTGCGGTGCTGCCGGGGGTGGGCACGGCGATCGGGGCGCGCGTGGGGCAGCAGGTGGAGAAGCTGTTCGGTGGGGATGAGCCGGCGAAGAAGAAGACGGCGCCGAAGCCGCCTGCATCGCAGCGCTGACTGGCTGCTGTTGGTTCAGGGCGTGTGCCCAGGCCACCGGGTACTTCCCTCCGCGAATGTCCCCCGGGGCTTCGCCCCTCCTCCTTGATTTCGCTGCGGGAAGCACCCAGTGTCCTGGGCACACTGGGCGCTGTCGTTGTGCTGCCCGATCAACGACGGCACTGGATCACGCTCACGTCGATGGGGTGCCTTGCGCAGCGAAATCAAGGGGGAGGGCGAAGCCCGGAGGACATTCGCGGAGCAAGGCTCCCCGTCGGCGGGAGCGTCGCCCTGAACAGCGTATCAAGCCATCAGGAGAACGCCTTGATCACCGCCGGCACCGTCAGCACCGCCGTGTAGTAGCCCATGAACTGCACGCCCGTGTTGAAGCCGATGGCACGCGACAGCAGGCCGCCCAGCAGGCCCATCGTGAGGATCACCAGCAGCCCGAGCAGTTGGCCTTCCCACACGCTGATCACCACGATCAACCCGACGAAGGTCGCGATGATTGCCTCGTGGCTCACCTTGCGCGAGACGAACAGCGCCGCACGGCGCGCGAAGTTCATCGTGAACGGATAGGCCACCAGCGCCGCGAGCACCACGGCCAGCATGCCGTAGCCGAGGAACTCCCAGTGGTTCAGCAGGTTGTGCAGGTTGTGGGTCTGGCCCGTGGCCGAGTCGATCGTGAACACCGGCGGCGCATTGAACAGCGGCGCAGCCGGGCCTGCGGCCACGGGGCTCAGCGGCAGGCCGATGGCGATCAGCGGGATCAATGCTTCGGCGATGTAGGTCGCCTCGGTCACGCCGTTGCGCGCGGCCAGCGTGGTGGTGAGGCGGTGGTACGCGTGCTTGATGCGCGAGCCCACCAGCTCGCCCAGCACCACCGTCATCGCGACGGGGCTGAACACGAAGGTGGCGCTGGAGATCGCGGCGGTCGCGAAGGTCCACTTCACCTGGCCGCGGTCGAGCACCTTGAACGGGTTCGGGAAGTAGCCCGACCAGCCCTTCACGTCGGGTGCGAGCGAGAAGGTGCGGACCTTGTCGCGCTTCATGCGCGCACGCGCCGCCGGCGAGATCACCGAGAACAGGTCGGCCACCAGCGGCCCGATGGCAATGCCCAGGAAGTAGCTGATGCTGAGCTTCACGCCGTACTTGCCCGTGAGCGCCTGCAGCGCCACGATCACCATCACGAACGGCACCAGTGTGGCCACCGAGGCCCAGCGTCCGCTCGAGAAGTAGGCAATGGCCACGGCCGCCACCACGAAGATCCACGGCGCCGCCTTGGTGATGGCCGCGCCGTACGGCGCCAGCAGCACCGCGAACAGCACGGCCAGCGGCACCGCGAGAAAGGCCGCGATGATCGCGCCCGACACCATCTTGCGCAGCGCGATGTGCGGCACGCCCAGGTTGCGCAGCACGTTCGCGTCCTGCAGCAGTGGCGTGGCCATGGTGTCGCCCGGAATGCCCAGCAGCGCCGTGGGCACCGCGTGCGTCATGTGCTTGGCCACGGCGGCGGCCAGGAAGAAGGTGAACACGCCTTCGGGCGGCACGCCGAGCAGCACCACCAGCAGGGTGAGCGGCGCGAGCGTGGTGGTTTCGTCGGTGCCCGAGACGAGGCCGATGGCCGCGAACACGATGGCGCCCACGAGGCCCATGCCGGTGGCGACGAGGATCTGGTTGAACAGGGCAGCGTCGATCACGAGGCGGCTCCTTCGGCGGCCTTGGCGGCCTGGGGCTTGTACGACGCGAACAGCTCGTAGATCTCGAGCTCCTTCATCTCGCGCACCACCACCGGCGGCAGGTCGTCCACCGAGCCCAGGTCGCCGTGCTCGGCGGCCAGCTCGGCCAGCACCTCCTCGCGCCAGCGCGGATCGGCGGCGGTGCCTTCGACCACTTCGCGCTTGGGCGTGAAGAGCTTCGCGCAGATCACGCCCGAGACCACGCAGCCGCCGAGGCCCGCGAGCATCGCGTAGGCGCGCGCCAATTCAGGCGTGCTCACCACGCTCGCGAGCACGCGGCTCGCCACGAGGTAGCCCGTGAGGCTCACGGCGACGCCGATCGCGATCGACCACGCGAGGTGGCCCAGGTCGGCCGTGTCGCCCCATATCTCCACCAGCCGCCAGCGGGCGGGCGTTGCACTGTCTGCGTTCATTCGAGTTGTCTCCGTCTGTGGTTGTGTGACGGCCGCGTGCGCGACCGCCGCGGTGTCGGCCGCGGACCGTGGTGCGGGAGGCTCCCGCGTTGCTTACTTCTTGCGCAGCGCGTCGAGCAGCGCCACGGCGCGGTCGGTGCGCACGTCGTGCTCCGCGGCCATCTGTTTGGCGATGGCGTCGATCTCGTCGCCGGTGGCGCCCGCGACCAGCGCGATGTTGCGGGCGTGCAGCGCCATGTGGCCGCGCTGGATGCCTTCGGTGGCGAGCGCGCGCAACGCGCCGAGGTTCTGCGCGAGGCCCACGGCCACCGCGACTTCGCCGAGCTCCTGCGCCGACTTCACATCGAGGATCTTCAGCGCGAGCCGCGCGAGCGGGTGCGTCTTCGTGGCGCCGCCAACGAGGCCCACCGGCATCGGCATCTCGATGGTGCCGACCAGCGCGCCGCCCGCGTCCTTCTCCCACGTGGTGAGCGAGGTGTAGCGCCCGCTGCGGCAGGCGTACGCATGCGCGCCGGCTTCCACCGCGCGCCAGTCGTTGCCGGTCGCGACGATCACCGGGTCGATGCCGTTCATGATCCCCTTGTTGTGCGTCGCCGCGCGGTAGGGGTCGATGGCCGCGAAGGTGTACGCATCGATCACGCCCTCGACCACCTCTTCGCCGCTGCGCTCGCGCGTGGCCAGCACGGCGGGCGCAAGCCGCACGCGCGCACGCGCCAGCCGCAGGTCCGCCAGGTTCGACAGGATGCGCAGGCGCACCGTGCCGCCCGTGAGCTTCTCGACCAGCGGCGACACCGCCTCGGCCATCGTGTTGACCGTGTTCGCGCCCATCGCGTCGCGCACGTCGACGATCAGGTGCATCACCACCATCGCGCCGCGCGGCGTGTCGCCGAACACATGCACCTCGATGTCGCGGCAGCCGCCGCCCAGGCCGATCAGCACCTTGTCGCGGCTGTTCGCCACGGCCAGGATCTCGTCGCGCGCACGCAGCAGCGCCAGCCGCGCACCGTACGGGTCGGTGATGCCGATCACCTGCACCTGCGCCCGCATCAGCGGGCCGGTGCTCGAGGCCTCGAAGCCGCCGCCTTCACGCGCCAGCTTGGCCATGAAGGAGGCGGCTGCGACCACCGAGGGCTCCTCGACCGCCATCGGCACCAGGTAGTCGCGCCCGTTCACGGTGAAGTTGCCGGCCACGCCCAGCGGCAGCTCGAAGGTGCCGATCACGTTCTCGACCATGCCGTTGGCGCGCTCCACGCCCAGCGCGCCGGGCTGCGCGAGCAGCGCCACCTCGTCGTCGGTGAGCGCGGCGGCCTGTGCGATGTGGGCCAGGCGTTGGGCGGGCGTGAGTGCGCGGAAATTGGGAATGCGGGAATCGGCGGCCATCGGTGCGTGTCTCTTCGGAAGGTGAATTCGGGAGCAGGCAATTTAGGCCGGCTGTACCGCCCGCGGAAGGCACAGTTTGGCGGGACAGTGCGGACAGTGGTGCGCCGCCACGCCTCGCTGTGTCACAGTCCAAACCCATGACCACGATCGCCGATTCGCTCGCCGACACCCTTGCGCGCCAGATCGCGAGCGGCGCCTACAAGGCCGGCGACAAGCTGCCCTCGCTGCGCGAACTCGCACAGCTGCACGGCTATGCCAAGAACACCGTGGTGGCCGCCTTCGAACTGCTGGTGTCGCGCGGCCTCGTCGAGCCGCGGCGCGGGTCGGGCTACTACGTGCTCGCGCAGGCCACGGCCACGCCCAAACCCGCCGAGGACGACGCGGGCAGCCTCGGCCGTGCGATGGACATCGTGTGGCTCATGCGCGAGCAGCTCAAGACGCAGCCCGATGCAGTGGCCGTGGGCGACGGCTTTCCGCCCGTCGAATGGCTGGCCGATGTGCGGCTGGACAAGTACCACCCGAAGGTCGTGCGCACGGGGCTCGGCGCGCTGTTCCGCTACGGCAGCCGCTTCGGCTACGCGCCGCTGCGCGACCACCTCGTGCGCAAGCTCGCGGACTTCGGCATCGGCGCCGAGCCGCGGCAGATCGTGCTCACGCACGGCGCCAACGAGGCGATGGACATCGTCATCCGTTATTTCGTGCCGCCCGGCGGCAAGGTGCTGGTCGACGACCCGGGCTACTACCCGCTGTTCGGCAAGCTCAAGCTCGCGGGTGCGCAGATGCTCGCGGTGCCGCGCCTGGCCGACGGGCCCGACCTCGAGGTGCTGGAGCAGCTGCTCATCGCCGAGCGGCCGCGCCTGTTCTTCACGCAGTCGCTGGCGCACAACCCCACGGGCTCCGACATCTCGCCGGCCAAGGCCTTCCGCGTGCTGCAGCTGGCGCAGAAGTACGACCTGCTGATCGTCGAGAACGACCCGCTGGCCGACTTCAAGCCCACGGCGCTGCCGCGGCTCTCGGCGCTCGACCAGCTCGAGCGCACGATCTACATCGGCAGCTTTTCCAAGTCGTTCTCGGCCGCGCTGCGCGTGGGCTTCATTGCCTGCGGGGCGGACCTGGCGAGCGACCTGGCCGACCTGAAGGCGCTGATCCACGTGAGCAGCTCGGAGTACAGCGAGCGCACGGTCGACGTGATCCTGAGCGAGGGCCATTACCAGCGGCACCTCAAGCGGCTGCAGCAGCGGCTGGGCGAGGCCACGCGCGACGCGCTGAAGCTGTTCGACGCCGTGGACGCCGAGGTCTTCGCGCGCAGCCCGCAGTCGCTCTACATCTGGGCCGCGCTGCCCGGCGTGGACGACTCGCTGGCCTTCGCGAAGGAGCTGCTGCCGCGCAAGATCGTGATGGCGCCGGGGCGCATCTTCAGCGTCGACTCGACGCAGGTCTCGCGCTGGTCGCGCTTCAACGTGGGCGCCATGGCCGACCCGCGCTTTGCGAAGGCGCTGCGCACCGCGCTGCGGCGGCGCGCCTGAACTAGCCCTTGAAGGTGCCGTGCCGGCCCGCACCGCCGGCAAAGCGTGCGGCGCCGGCTTCGCCTTCGGCCGCGACGATCGGCACGCCCTGCGCGCCTTCGCGGCGCAGCGCCTCGGCCAGCGGCAGGTCCCACTGTTCGAAGGCGGAGCGGCGGTCGGCCAGCATGCATTGCTGCGGAAAGGCGGCGATCTGCTGCGCCAGTTCCTGCGCGACAGCGAGCGCGCCGCCCGGCGGCGTGGTGCGGTTCACCAGGCCCATCGCCAGCGCCTCGGCGGCGGACACCGGCCGGCCCGTGAGGATCAGGTCGAGCGCGCGCCCCATGCCCACGAGGCGCGGCAGCCGCACGGTGCCGCCGTCGATCAGCGGCACGCCCCAGCGGCGGCAGAACACGCCGAACACCGCGTCGTCGTCGGCCACGCGCAGGTCGGCCAGCAGCGCCAGCTCGAGCCCGCCCGCCACTGCGTAGCCGTTCACCGCCGCGATCAGCGGCTTGGACAGCGCCATGCGCGTCGGGCCCATCGGGCCGGCGCCGCCGCCGTCGGGGTCGAGCTCGTTGCGGCGCGCCGGGTCGCCCACCGCGCCCAGGTCGGCACCCGCGCAGAAATGGCCGCCCGCGCCCGTCAGCACGGCCACGCGCAGCGCGTCGTCGGCCTCGAAGCGTTCGAAGGCCGCGCGCAATGCGGCGGCGACCACGCCGTCTACGGCGTTGCGTTTGTCGGGCCGGTTCAGCGTGAGCGTGCAGACGGGGCCGTCCGCTTCGAAGGTCACGCAGGGTGGGGTGGACATGGGCGGCGTCTCCGGGAAGTTGAAATGGCGGGTGGCCCGGCCATCGTAGAAAACATTCCCGGGTTCTCCAACCCCGCCGCGTTCAGGTGGCGCGGATCACGTCCGCATCGCCTTCCGCCAGCGCATGCAGCCGCGCCACCTCGGCCGCGCGCCGCGTGAGCACGGCGCGCTGGTTGATGTAGCCCTTGTCGGTGATCTCGCCCGCATCGAGGCTGGGCGGTTCGGCCAGCACCAGCGCGCAGGCCGGGCACTGCGACGAGCCCGCGCCTTCGTCGCGCAGGGCGCGCAGCACCCCGGCGATGCGCGCGGCCAGGGCTTCGGGCGCGAGCGCCGCGCCTTGCGGGCTGGCGAACACCAGCATGCCGATCGCGTCGCGGTCGTGGCCCGTGAGCACGATGTCCTGGACATGCGGCGCCAGCAGCGACACCAGCTTCACGCGCAGCGTGCCCACCGACACCCAGGTGCCGGTCGAGAGCTTGAAGTCTTCCGCCACACGGCCGTTGAAGATCACGCCCCGCGTCGGGTCGCCGGGGTTCGCCAGAAAGCCGGCGTCGCCGATGCGGTAGTAGCCCTCGGCGTCGAAGGCCGCGGTGGTCTCGCGCGGTGCGTCGCGGTAGCCGGGGAACACCGAGACGCCCTTGACGCGCATCTCCAGCTTCTCGCCGTTGGGCACGAACTTCAGCTCCAGCCCCGGCAGCGGCGCGCCGATGCAGCCGGCGCCGTCGAGCTGCCAGTGCGCGGAGGTGATGGCGGGTGAGGTCTCGGTGGCGCCCCACGAGGTCGTGAGCCACAGCGGGCGCGCGGGCCGCACGCGCCGGGCCACGGCTTCGAGGCGCTGCCAGGTCGAAGGCGCGAGCGCGGCCGCTGCGTAGAAGGCCAGGCGCAGCCGCGAGAGCACTTCGGTGGCGAGCGCGTCGTCGGCTTCGAGGAACGGCAGCAGCATGTCGAAGCCGCGCGGCACGTTGAACAGCAACGTGGGCTTCACCTCGCGCAGGTTGCGCACCGTCTTCTCGATGAGGCCCGGCGCGGGCCGACCCTCGTCGATGTAGAGCGCGCCGCCGTGGCACAGCACCATGTGCAGGTTGTGGTTCGCGCCGAAGGTGTGGCTCCACGGCAGCCAGTCGACCAGCACCGGCTTCTCCTGCGACAGGAAGCGCCAGGTCTGCGCCATCATCTGCTGGTTGGCGCACAGCATGCGGTGCGTGTTGATCACCACCTTGGGCTGGCCGGTGGAACCGGAGGTCAGCAGGTACTTGGCGTGCGTGTCGGGGCCCACGGCGGCGAAGGCCTGCATGACGGCGGGCGTTTCCTTCGTCGCGCGCAACCGGTCGAAGGGCATCGCGCCGGGATGCGCTTCGGCGTTGCGACTGAACACGGTAACTGCCTCGATGCCGCTACCTGCGAGCGATGCGCCGTACACCTTCGCGTCGGAGGCGTAGATCAGCCCGGGCTGCAGCGCCTTCAACATGCCGTGCAGCCGCGACGGGTCTTTGGTCATGCGCGAGTAGGCGCTCGACAGCGAACAGGCCGTGCGGCCGATGTGCATTGTCGCGAGCATCAGCACGGCGTGGTCGATCGCGTTGTCCGAGAGGATCACGACCGGTCGGCCCGGCGGCAGGTCCAGGTCGAGCAGGCCTTGCGCCACCGCGCCGACGGCGGCGCGCAGTGCGCGGTAGTCGAGCTTGCGCCAGCCTTCGCCGCTGTCATCGCGTTCGGCAAACGCCAGCGCATCGGGCGTCTCGCGCGCCCAGCGCTCGATCCATTCGCCGATGCAGCGCGCATACGGCTGCAGCGCCGTCGGCGAGCGCAGCACGAACGAGCCGTCGTCGAAGTCGATGCGCACCGTGCGGGGCGGTGCGACCAGGGTGTCGTCGAGAAGGAAGTCGGTCATGTCAATCCAGCGTACCCGTCTCGGCCTTGGCGCGAATCAGGTTCAACAGCAGGGTGTCGCGCGCGGCTTCGAGGTCGGCGGTGTGGCGTGTGCCCAGGGCGTCGTCCACGCCTTGCACCACTTGCTGCTTCAGCTCGGCCGTCATCGACGGCGCGCCCAGGTCCTTCCACCAGTCTTCGATGGGCCCGCCCAGGTGCGCGAGTAAATGCTCGATGCCGCCCGCACCGCCCGAGAGGTGCAGGTTCATGAACGGCCCCATCACGGCCCAGCGCAGGCCGGGGCCGTGCGCGATGGCGGTGTCGATGTCGGCCACGCTGGCCACGCCTTCGTTGACGAGATGAAACGCCTCGCGCCACAGCGCGGCCTGCAGCCGGTTCGCGATGTGGCCTTTCACCTCGCGCTTCACGTGGATCGGCCGCTTGCCGATGGCGGCATAGAAGGCCATCGCGCGGGCGATGGTGTCGGGCGAGGTCTGCTCGCCGCCGATCACCTCGACCAGCGGAATCAGGTGCGGCGGATTGAACGGGTGCCCCAGCACCACGCGCTGCGGGTGCGCGCAGCCCGACTGCACGCCGCTGATCGCCAGGCCCGACGAGCTCGACGCGAGGATGGTCTCGGGCGGCGCGGCGGCGTCCATGCGGCGGAACAGGTCGATCTTGAAGTCCATGCGCTCGGGGCCGTTCTCCTGCACGAAGTCGGCCACGGCCACCGCGTCTTCCAGGCTGTCGTGAAAGCGCAGGCGATCGACCGAGGCGCCCTCGGCGAGGCCGAAGCGCTCCAGCGTCGGCCAGTGCTGCGCCACGGCGGCGCGCAGCCGGTCTTCGGCGCCGGGCGAGGGGTCGGTCGCGTTCACGTCGAGCCCGTGCGCGAGGAAGTGCGCGGCCCAGCTGGCGCCGATCACGCCGGTGCCGACGACGGCGACGCGCTTCACGTCGGTGGTGAGGTTCATGCCGATTTCCACCGCGCGCAGCGGCTCTCCGTCTTGGTGGTCCACGCGGCTTCGCCGGGGATGTTCTCGATCACCTTGTAATAGTCCCACGGCTCCTTCGACTCGGCTGGCGTCTTCACCTGCATGAGGTGCATGTCGTGCACCATGAGGCCGTCGTCGCGCAGCCAGCCGCCCTTGACGAACATGTCGTTGAACTTGGTCTTGCGCAGCTGCGCCATCACCTTGTCGGCGTCGTCGCTGCCCGCGGCCTTCACGGCCTGCAGGTACTGCAGCGCGGCCGAGTAGTCGCCGGCATGGAAGGAGGAGGGCATGCGCTTGTGCTTGTCGAAGAAGCGCCGCGCCCAGGTGCGCGACTCGGGGCTCTGGTTCCAGTACCAGCTGTCGGTGAGGTACATGCCCTGCGAGGCCTTCAGGCCCAGCGCGTGCACGTCGTTGATGGTGATGATCATGCCGGCGAGTTTCATGTTCTTGCTGATGCCGAACTCCGCCGCCGACTTGATGGCGTTCACCGTGTCGCCGCCCGCGTTGGCCAGGGCCAGCACCTGCGCCTTCGAGCTCTGTGCCTGCAGCATGAACGACGAGAAGTCGCTCGCGCCCAGCGGGTGCTTCACCGAACCCGCCACCGTGCCGCCGCTGGCCTGCACGGTCTTGGTGGCGTCGCCTTGCAGCGCCGCGCCGAAGGCGTAGTCGGCCGCCACGAAGTACCAGCTCTTGCCGCCGGCCTTGACCACCGCGCTCGCGGTGCCGCGCGCCATGGCCACCGTGTCGTAGGCGTAGTGCACGGTGTAGGGCGAGCAGTACTCGTTGGTGAGGCTGGACGCGCCCGAGCCCACCACGAAGTACGGCTTCTTCTTGTCGGCCGCCACGCCGGCCATGGCAATGGCCGCGCCCGAGTTCACGCCGCCGATCAGCATGTCGACCTTGTTCACGTCGAACCATTCGCGCGCCTTGGCGGCGGCGATGTCGGGCTTGTTCTGGTGGTCGGCCGTGACCAGCTCGATCTTCTTGCCGTCGATGGCGCCGCCCATGTCGGCGATGGCCATGCGGATCGCCTCGGCGCCGGCCGGGCCGTCGTAGTCGCGGTACAGGCCCGACATGTCGCTGATGAAGCCGATGCGGATGGTGTCGTCGGACACCTGGGCGAAGGCGCTCGATGAGAAGAGGGCGCCGAGTGCGAGAGCCAGGGCGGTGCGGGGAATGTTCATGTGCGTGTCTCCGTTCGTTGTTCTCGTGCGTCTTCAGCCCAGCGCGAACTCGGGCCGCGGGCCGCCCACGCGCGGCAGGCCCATGATCTGGCGCGCCTCGGCCGGCGTGGCCACTTCCATGTCGAGCTCGCGGATCACGCGCACGATGCGCTCGGTGAGCTGCACGTTGGTGGCCAGCTCGCCGTGGCGGAAGTAGAGGTTGTCTTCCAGCCCCACGCGCGCGTGGCCGCCCAGCAGCAGCGCCGCCACGTTGGCTTCGAGCTGCGACATGCCGATGCCGCTCACGCCGAAGATGGCGCCCTTGGGCAGCGTGTCGACCATCATCTGCAGGTTGCGCGGCGAGTACGGCATCGCGTTCTGGAAGTTGCGGTGCACGTTCATCACCAGGTTGATGAAGTAGGGCTCGTCGTCGTGGCCTTCCTCGATCAGCGTGGTCGTGTCCTGCAGGATGTGCGTGGGGCTGAACACCTCCCACTCGGGCTTGATGCCGCGCGCCTTCATGCCGGCGGCCAGCTCGCGCCCGCGCGTGATCGGCGTGTCCATCAGGATCTGCTTGCCTTCGAAGCTCAGGTTGAGCGTGGTGGCGTCCAGCGTGCACATCTCGGCACCGGCGTCCATGCCCTTGATGCGCTCTTCCCACGCGATCTCCCAGCGATCGCCCGCCAGCGGCTTCACCATGTCGCCGTGCACGCCGCCGCCGGTGGAGTTGTTCAGCACGATGTCGCTGCCGAGCGCGCGGATGCGGCTGTTGATGTCGCGGTACACCTCGGCGTTGCAGGTGGCGCCGTCGTCGGGGCGGCGCGCGTGGATCGCCACCACGCTGGCGCCGGCGTTCCAGCAGCGCAGCACGTCGGCGGCGATCTCGGCGGGCTGGGTGGGGAGGTGGGGGTTCTGCGACTTGTGCGCCATGCCGCCGGTGGGGGCGATGGTCACGATCACTTTGCGCTTCGACATGCTCGGGGCTCCTGGGGTCGGTCGTTCGGTCAGTCAGTCAGGGGGGCGCGCCATTATTTTTTGTGATGCGTTCGTACTCAGTCATCGCGACGACATTCAGGGGCAGGGTTTACGCGGCGCCAGCCGCTAAAGTCGCCCCTGCGCCGTTGCGCACACAAGGAACCTCTCCATGAAATTTCTGCCCCTCGTGCTGGCCGCCGCGGCCGCGTTCACCGCCCTCGGCGCTGCCGCGCAACCCGCCGGCCCCGCCACCTGCGACGCCAAGCGCGAGGCCATCGGCCGCGACATCGAGATGGCCAAGTCCAAGGGCCAGAAGCAGCGCGTGCGCGGGCTCGAGACGGCACTGGCCGAAGTGAACCGCAATTGCACCGACGCCAAGCTGGCGGCCGAGCACCAGAAGCGCATCCGCGCCCAGGAGCGCAAGGTGGCCGAGCGCGAGCGCGACCTGCGCGCGGCCCAGGAGAAGGGACGTGCCAGCAAGATCGCCGACCGCGAGAAGAAGCTGCACGAGGCGCAGGCCGAGCTGCAGCAGCTCAAGGGCGCGCAGTAAACAAAAAAGACAGCATGCCCCCGACCAAGCCGGCGATCCCCGCGGCCTCCCTGACCATTCCCCAGCTGCTGCAGGGCTCGGCCTGGTTTCCGCTGCTCGACGTGGGCGCGGGCGAGCGCGTGCTCGACGAGATGCGCGAGGTTGAGGTGGCCGCCGGCGCCGCGCTGTGCCGGCGCGGCGACACGCCACTGCACTGGTACGGCACGCTCGAAGGGCTGCTCAAGTGGTCGATCACCTCCAGCGACGGCCGCTCGGTCACGCTGGGCGGACTGTCGGTGGGCAGCTGGTTCGGCGAGGGCACGCTGCTGCGCGCCGTGCCGCGCTCGGCCGACATCATCGCGCTGCGGCCCAGCCGCGTGGCGCAGCTGCCGCTGGAGACCTTCGAGTGGCTGCACCGCACGCAGCGCGGCTTCGATCACTTCCTGCTGCAGCAGATCAACGAGCGGCTGCACTGGTTCATGGGCAGCTACGCCGCGCACCGGCTGCTCGACGCCGACAGCCAGGTGGCGCGCGCGCTGGCCGGCCTGTTTCACCCCTGGCTGCATCCGGGCAGCGAGCCGCACCTGCAGACCTCGCAGGAAGAGATCGCGAACCTGTCGGGCGTGTCGCGCCAGCGCTGCAACGCGGCGCTGAACCGGCTGAAGGAGGCCGGGTTCTTGCACATCGAGTACGGCGGCATCACCGTGACGGACCTCGAAGGCTTGCGCCGCTTCATCCAGGAGTGAGCGACTCCCTCTCCCCGAGGGGAGAGGAAGCCTGAGCCGCTCAGCGCTTGTGGTGCGACGCCGCCAGCTCGTACACCGGCGTGTCGATCCCTTCCATGCGCGCCTTCAGCTGCAGCGCCAAAAACTGCGAGTAGTGGCGCGACTGGTGCAGGTTGCCGCCGTGGAACCACAGCTGGGGCACCTGCGTCGGCTTCCACATGTTGCGCAGCTCGCCCTCCCACGGACCCGGGTCCTTCGGCGTGTCGGAGCCCAGGCCCCAGCACTTGCCGACCTTGTCGGCGGTCTCGGGCGAGATCAGGTCGGCCAGCCAGCCGTTCATCGAGCCGTAGCCCGTGGCGTACACCAGCAGGTCGGCCGGCAGCTCGGTGCCGTCGGTGAGCGTGACCGAGCGTTCGTTCACGCGCTCGATGTTCACGCCGCTCTTGAGGTGGATGCTGCCGTTGGCCACCAGCTCCGAGGCGCCCACGTCGATGTAGTAGCCCGAGCCGCGCCGCAGGTACTTCATGAACAGGCCCGAGCCGTCCACGCCGAAGTCGAGCAGGAAGCCGGCCTTCTCCAGCCGCGCATACAGGTCGGCGTCGCGCTTCTTCATCTCCTCGTACACCGGGATGTGGAAGGTGTGCATGATCTTGTAGGGCACCGAGGCGAAGATCAGGTCGCCCTTGTGGTGGTCGATGCCGCTCTTCACCGCCTGCTCGGAATACAGCCCGCCGAGCGCCAGCTCCATGAGCGACTGCGAGGGCGCGATGTGGGTGGACGAGCGCTGCACCATCGTCACGTCGGCGCCGTGCTCCCACAGCGCGGCGCAGATGTCGTGCGCCGAGTTGTTCGAGCCCAGCACCACGCACTTCTTGCCCGCGTAGGCCTCGGGCCCCGGGTGCTGGCTGGAGTGGTGCTGGTCGCCCAGGAAGTTCTCGGCGCCCGCCACCTTCGGCACGTTCGGGTAGCCCGACACGCCGAGCGCGAAGACCAGCTGCTTCGGGCGCAGCGTCACGGGCTTGCCTTCGCGCTCCACCTGCACCTCCCAGCGCTGCGTGGCCTCGTCGAAGCGCGCCTTGGTCGCGTTCGTGGAGCTCCAGTAGTTGAGCTCCATGATCTTCGTGTACATCTCGAGCCAGTCGCCGATCTTGTCCTTGGGCGCGAACACCGGCCAGTCGTCGGGGAAGGGCATGTAGGGCAGGTGGTCGTACCAGACCGGGTCGTGCAGGCACAGCGACTTGTAGCGCTTGCGCCAGGAGTCGCCGGCCTTGGCGTTGCGCTCCACGATGATCGTCGGCACGCCCAGCCGCCGCAGCCGCGCCCCCAGCGCGATGCCGCCCTGGCCGCCGCCGATGATCACCACCTCGGGCTGCTCGGTGTAGCCCAGCGCGGCCTCTTCGTCGCGGCGCTTCTCGAGCCAGTTCTTGCGGCCTTTGTGCACGCCGTGCTCCGCGCCCTTGATGCGGTTGTCGCCGGTCTTTTCCTCGAAGCCCTTCAGCTCGGTCATGGTGGTGAGCAGCGTCCAGGCCTTGCCACCGCCGTCATGTGAACGCAAGCGAAGGTGGCCGCGTCCGCGCGCCACGCGCGTCTCGAAGCCGAACCACGCGTCGACCACGCCGTCGGCCTCGGTCGCCTCGCCTTCGAGCGCGAAGGCCGTGGGCTGCGTGTCGGCCAGGCGCGCCTGCAGCATCGCGCGGATGGCGCCCGCGCCTTCCTGCGTGCGGAGGTTCCAGGTGAAGGCGACGAGGTCGCGCCAGTAGCTGTCGGCCTCGAACAGCGAGACGGCCGCATCGATGTCGCCGCGTGCGAGCGCGGCGGCGAAGTCGGCCAGCCATTGGGCGGCGGCCCGGGTGGGGCCGGTGGTCGGGTCTGTCATTGCATGTCTCCGTTGTGTCGTTGAACGAATCGAATCGCGGCGCGGCAAGGCGCACGCGGGAGTCGTGGCGCAGCTTTCGTGCCGTGCGGAGGGCGACGAAGAATCAAGGGGTTGGCGGCGGTTTTGTCGCAGGCGCCTGTCGCTGTCTCACCGAGACTGAGACGATGCATGAGAATTTGAACGACGTATAAAATTGGACGACGTTCAAATTCAAGGGCCCCGAACCGTGATCGAACCAGACCCCCCAGGCCGCCGCGAGCGCCGCCGCACCCAGACGCTCGACCACGTCGCCGCCACCGCCATGCGCCTGTTCGAAACCCAGGGCTACGACGCGACGACGATGGAGCAGATCGCGCAGCAGTCCGACGTGGCCAAGGGCACGCTCTACAACCACTTTCCGACCAAGGAAGCGATCCTGGCGCACTGGGTGCACCTCGAACTCGTGGTCGATGCGCAGCGCCTGCACGAGGCCATCGACCCGAAGGCCGGTTTCACGGCGCAGCTCACCGGCCTGCTCGACGCCTCGGCCGAATGGTCCGAGCGCTACCGGGCCTACCTGCTCGACTACTTCCGCTTTCGCTTTCTCAACATCGAAAGCGAACTCGGCGGCGGCGACCGCAGCACGCCGCGCGACCTGTCGGGGCTGTTCGAGGCGCTCATCGCCGCCGCCCAGCAGGCCGGCACGCTGCGCACCGACGTCTCGGCCGCGCACCTCGCGAGCCTGCTGCACCACCTGTACTTCGGCGCGCTGATGCGCTGGCTCACGCTGCCCGGCCTCGTGCTGCGCGACGAGTTCGCGGTGATCGTCGAGCTCTTCGTCGGCGGCGCGCGCACGGCCCCGAAGCCACCTGCTGCAAGGAGGCGCGCCCCATGAAACTCGCCGTGCTCACCTACGGCACCGAGGGCGACGCCCGCCCGCTCGCCGCGCTGTGCCGCGCGCTGGACGACGCGGGCCATGCGTCGGTGCTGCTGGCGGACGCGACCACGCTCGGCGCGGCCGAACGGCTCGGCGTGCGCTCGCAGGCGCTGGCCGGCGACATCCGGCAGGCGCTCGGCGGCGTCATCGCGCAGGGCGACAAACCGGCTGCCGCCGCGAAGGCGCTCGCGGACATCGCCAATGCCAACGCCACGCCCTGGCTGCGCCAGACCGTGGAGGCCGCGCAGGGCTGCGACGCGATCGTCTGCGCGGGGCTCGCGGCCTTCGTGGGCCTGTCGGCGGCCGAGGCGCTGGGCGTGCCGGCCATCGGCGCGGGCATGTTCCCGCTCACGCCGACGGCCGCCTTCGCCTCGCCCTTCTTGCCGCCCGCCCGCGTGCCGCGCTTCTTGAACCGCGCGAGCCACCACCTCGTCAACGGGCTGCTCTGGCGCGCCTTCCGCCCGGCCGTGAATGCCGCGCGCGCCGAGGTCTGCGGCCTGCCGCCGCGCCGCCGCCTGTGGACCACGCACCCCGCGCTCTACGGCTACTCGCCGAGCCTGCTGCCGCGCCCCACCGACTGGCCCGCCAACGCCGCCGTGTGCGGCCAGTGGCTCGCGCCCGCGCCCGACTGGCAGCCGCCGGCGGCGCTGCGCGACTTTCTCGCGGCCGGCGAGGCGCCCGTCTACATCGGCTTCGGCAGCATGACGGGCTTCGACAAGGCGCGGCTGCTCGCGGCCCTCGTCGATGGCATGGCCGGTCGGCGCGCGGTGCTGCATCCCGGATGGAGCGGCCTCGAAGTGGGGCAGCTGCCGCCGAACTTCCTCGTCATCGGCGACACCCCGCACGACTGGCTGTTTCCGCAGATGGCGCTGGTGGTGCACCACGGCGGCTCGGGCACCAGCCACTCGGCCGCGCGCGCGGGCGTGCCGTCGGTGGTCGTGCCCTTCGCGGGCGACCAGGCGTTCTGGGCGCATCACCTCGCGCAGGCGGGTGTCGCGCCGCCCGCCGTGGCGGGTGCTCGGTTCAGCGCCGACGACCTGGCGCGCGGGATCGCCTTCGCGCACGACCCGCAGGTGCGCGCACGGGCCGGGGCGCTGGGCGAACGCATGCGCGCGGAAGACGGCCTGGGCACGGCCGTGCGCGCGATCGAGCGAATCCTGAGGCGTTAGCCGCGCTGCGGCGCCACGATGCCGAAGCGCTTCATGTGGCGGTACGCGGTGGCGCGGCTGATGCCGAGCGCCTGTGCGGCCCGCGCCACGTGCCAGCGGTGGCGTTGCAGCGCGTCGAGCAGGCGCGTGGCGTCGGCGGCGCTGTCGTCGTCGTCTGCCGGCGTGGGTGATGTGTCACAGCGGTCGAGCGACGGACGATGCGGCGCCAGGCGCAGCTCTTCGGGCGTGATGCTCGCGCCCGTGCAGAGCGCCAGCGCCAGCCGCAGCACATTGCGCAACTCGCGCAGGTTGCCCGGCCAGTCGTGCGCCATCAGCCGCTGCATCGCCGCCTCCGACAGCCGCGCCGCCGAGCCCATCGCCGCCGCCTCCTCATGGAACATCGCCTCGATCAGGTAGCGCCGGTCGCGCCGCGCGCGCAGCGGCGGCAGCTTCAGCACCGCGCCGCACAGGCGGTAGTACAGGTCTTCGCGAAAGCGCCCGGCCGCGACCAGCGCCGACAGGTCGCGGTGCGTGGCCGCCACCACCGCAAGGTCCACGCGCTGCGGCGACTCCGCGCCCAGCGGCAGCACCTCGCCTTCGGACAGCACGCGCAGCAGCCGCGTCTGCAGTGCCATCGGCATGTCGCCGATCTCGTCGAGAAACAGCGTGCCGCGGTCGGCCTGCGCGATCAGCCCCTTCATGCCCTTGGCGCGACCGCCCGTGAAGCTGCCGGGCGTGTAGCCGAAGAGCTCGCTCTCGATCAGCGAATCGGGAATGGCCGCGCAGTTCACCGCCACGAAGGGCAGCGCCGCGCGCCGGCTCGCGCCGTGCAGCGCGCGCGCCAGCACCTCCTTGCCGCTGCCGGTCTCGCCCTCGACCAGCACATGGATGCCGCGGTCCACCAGGCGGCGCGCCTGCGCGATCAGTTGCTGCATCGCGGGGTCGTCGTCGCCCGCGATGCGTTCGAGCGGCGGCAGGCGGTCCGAAGGCTGGGGCGCTGGCGATGAGGGCGCGGTGACCGGCGAGCGCCGCAGGCGCGGCGCGATCAGCGAGGCGTGGTACTCGCCGCCGCCGGGCAGCAGCACGGTGTGCGCAAAGGGCAGGGCCGACGCGCCGCCGTTGCCCAGGCGCCAGATCGCATCCATCGGCAGGTGCAGGAGCTCCGACACCGCGCCGCCCAGCAGCGGTGGCTGGCGCCCCAGGAAGACCTCGCGCGCGCCCCCGTTGGCGCCCACCACCGTGCCGCCTTCGTCGAAGGCCAGCATGACTTCGCCCGCCACGTCGACCAGCCCGAAGGCACTGCCCAGCCGCAGGATCCAGTGGCCGCGAAAGTGCCGCAGGAAGTCGGCATCCTCGATCATCCGCGCGTAGATCGACACCAGGTGCCGCACCAGGTGCTGGCTCTCGCGCGCCTCGGGCGAGCGCAGCGCCGACACGTCGAGGATCGCCGTGAGCTTGCCGCTGTGGTCGAACAGCGGCGCCGTCGTGCAGGTGAGCGCGATGTGCGTGGCGTCGAAGTGCTCGGTCTGGTGGCAGGTCATCGGCTGGCGCTCGATGAGGCAGGTGCCCACGCCGCAGGTGCCGGCGTGCGCCTCGTTCCAGTCGGCGCCCAGGTACAGGCCGGCGCGGCGCAGCTGGTCGTCCCAGGCCGGGTTGCCGATGTAGTCGACCGTGATGCCCTCGGCATCGGTCAGCAGCACCATGTAGCCCAGCTCGGCCACGCGGCGGTAGATGTCTTCCATGCCCGCGCGCGCGGCGCGCAGGAAGTGCTCGAGCTGCTGCTGGTGCACGCGCACCTCCTGCGCCGGCAGGATGCGCGCGGGCGTCGGCCGCGACGGATCGAGCCCATGGTCGCGCACGCAGCGCGCCCACGACTTGTGCACCAGGCTCGCCGCCGGATCGGCCCGCAGCGCCGTGCCGGTGGCGATCGAATAGACGTTGTCGATGTGGCGCGATTGCAGGGACGTCATGCGCAGCCTCGTGCGTGGGTGGGCGCGGCACGGGGAGGGGCTGCGCAGCCGGACATGATTCGGCTGTCGCGCTGTCGCAGGACAGAGGTGAAACCCGGTGGAACGGACGTGTTACTCCCCCTCACATCGAGGGCAATGTGGCCCGATCCGGCGCCATTCCTTCACTGCGGCGGCTTCGCACGGTCGGCCAGCCGCTTGCGGTACTCGGTGGTCGTCAGGCCCGCGAAGCCCCAGTCGTCGGTGTCGATCTCCTCGATCACGATGTGCGTCCATTCCGGCGGCTTCTTCAGCACCCGTTCGAGCGTTTCCGTGAACTCGGCAATGACCTGGGTTTTCTGTTCGCGCGTGACGCCGTCGCGGGTGATCTTCAGGTTGATGAAAGGCATGGTGTGCTCCTTGGGTGAATGACTGAGGTGATTACCACTTGCCGGTGCTCATGCCGCCATCCACGGGCAGCACGACGCCGGTCGTGAAATCGGCGCTCGTGAGGTAGAGCACCGCATCGGCGATCTCCTGCACGGTCGCGATGCGGCCAGCGGGCGCCAGGCCGTTGAGGAAGCCGTGCTGCTCGGGCGTGTACAGCGGCGTGTCCACGATGCCGGGTGCCACCGCATTCACCTTGACGTTGTGCGGTGCGAGTTCGAGCGCCAGCGCGCGCGTCGCGGCATTGATGCCGCCCTTGATCAGCACCGGCAACACAGCCGGCACCTGCTGGTTCGGCTGCAGCGCGATGCTCGCGGTGATGTTGACGATGTGTCCCTGGCGGCGCGCAACCATGTGCTTTGCCGCGGCCTGCGAGGCGTAGACGAAGCCCTTGAGGTTGGTGGCCACCATGTGCTCGAGGTCGTCTTCGGTGTAGTCGACGAAAGGCTTCGCGTTGAAGATGCCCGCGTTGTTGACGAGCACGTCGACCTGGCCGAAGCGCTCCACGGCGCGGTCGACGAGCTGCTGCGCGGTGTCGCGGCGGCCGATGTCGCCCGCGACGCCGAGAAGGCGCGCCGGGTTGCCGAGCTGCTTCGCGGCGGCTGCGAGCCGCTCTTCGGTGCGCGCATTCGCGACCACGTTGAAGCCGCGCGCGAGGTACGCCTGCGCAAGGCCCAGGCCGATGCCGCTCGAGGCACCGGTGATGACCACGGTGAGGGAAGAGTTGTCCTGCATGTCGGTTCTCCAGGGAAGTTGATGACGTGGGGAGAACTGTATTGATGACGCATCAATAGATAAATCACTAGACTCGCACTTCACTTGATACGTGAGGTAATGAATCCATGCAGCGGCAGTTCGGCGACATCCTCCTGGGCAGCATCGAGTTGTTCTGCCTCGCTGCGGAGAGCGGCGGCTTCACCTCTGCGGCACTTGCTGCCGGTGTGACGCCGGCGGCCGTGAGCCGATCGATCTCCCGGCTCGAGAAGCGGCTGGGATTGCGGCTTTTCGTGCGCACCACGCGCAGCGTGCGGCTCACCGACGCGGGCCGCTCCTACTTTGCACAGTGCCGACAGGCGCTGGCGCAGCTCGCCGAGGCCGAGCGCGAGGTGATGGGCCAGCAGGCGCTGCCTTCGGGCACGCTGCGCATCAGCGTGCCGACCACCTACGGCCACCACCGCATCCTGCCCTTGCTGCCGGCGTTTCGCGAACGCTTTCCCGACATCCGGCTGCACGTGCACCTGAGCAACCGCAACATCGATTTCGTGGAAGAGGGCTACGACATGGCCGTGCGCGTGCGGGCCCAGCCCGACTCCACGCTGATTGCGCGGCACCTCGAGGATGCGGACCTGGTCGTGGTCGTCACGCGCAAATACCTGAGGAAGGCCGGCACGCCGCGCACGCTGGACGACCTCGCCGCGCACGAGTGCATCCAGTTCGAGCTGCCCAGCAGCGGCCGCCGCATTTCGTGGCTCTTCAAGGAGAACGGCAAGGACCGCGAAGTCTTCGCGGACAGCGCCTACAGCTGTTCCGACGACGTGCTCGGCGGCGTCACGCTCGCGAAAAGCGGCGCCGGGTTGTTCCAGACCTACCGCTTCGTCGTGGAGAAGGAACTGGCGGACGGCTCGCTCGTCGAGGTGCTGAAGCCCTTCGCGGGCCGTTCGCGGCCCTACACGCTGCTGTACCCGGACGGGCGCCACGTGCCGCTGCGCATGCGGGTGTTCATCGATTTCCTGATGGCGCAGCGGACCGGGTGACGCCCGCCACGCGTGCTCACACGCCCAGCAGTTCCTCCAGCACCTGCGGCTCGGCCAGCAGGTCGGCCGACGCCCCATGCCGCACGATCTGTCCCTTCTCCATCACCACCGCGAGGTCGGTGTGCGCGAGCACCTTGCGGTAGTCGCGGTCGACGATCAGCGTGGCGATGCCCGTCGCACGGATTTCGCTGATCACGCGCCAGATCTCGGCCACGATCAGCGGGGCGAGGCCTTCGGTGGCTTCGTCGAGGATCAAGAGGCGCGGGTTGGTCATGAGCGCGCGGCCGATGGAGAGCATCTGCTGCTCGCCGCCCGACAGCTGCTGGCCGCCGTGCGTGAGCCGTTCCGACAGGCGCGGGAAGGTGGCCATCACGCGGTCGAAGGTCCAGGCGCGCTGGCCGTCGACGCCGGCGCGTTCGCTCATCACGAGGTTCTCGCGCACCGACAGGTTCGGAAAGATGCCGCGCCCCTCGGGCACGTAGCCGATGCCCAGGCGCGCCATCTTCTCGGGCGGCAGGCCGGTGACGGTGCGGCCGTCGACCTGCACCTCGCCGGAGGCCGGGCGCACGTAGCCCATGATCGTGCGGATGAGCGTGGTCTTGCCCATGCCGTTGCGCCCGAGCAGGCCGACGGAGGTCGCCGCGGGAATGCCGGCGTGCACGCCGCGCAGGATGTGGCTGTTGCCGTAGTAGGTGTTGAGGTCGCGAACGATCAGCATCAGTGTTGCTCCTCGCCGAGGTAGGCCGTGCGGACCTCGGGGTTCTCGCGAATTTCTTGTGGGTTGCCCGTGGCGATGACAGTGCCGTTCACCATCACCGTGATGCGGTCGGCGATGCGGAACACGGCGTCCATGTCGTGCTCCACCAGCAGGATGGCGTGCGTGGCCTTCAGCCGCGCGAGCAGCGTGAGCATGCGGTCGGTCTCTTCCGCGCCCATGCCGGCGAGCGGTTCATCCAGCAGCAGCACGCGCGGGTGGGTGGCCAGGCACATGGCCACTTCGAGCTGGCGCTGCGCGCCGTGGCTCAGCGTGCCGGCGACGCGCCGGGCTTCGGCCGTGAGGCCCGCCGCTTCGAGCGCGGCGTCGGCCGAGGCGTTGCTGGTGGCGCAGCGCTGCGACGACTGCCAGATCGCCCACGGTTTTGCCGTGGCGGCCTGCGCGGCGAGGCGGCAGTTCTCGTGCACCGTGAACTCCGGGAAGATGGTGGTGCGCTGGTAGCTGCGGCCCACGCCGTCGCGGGCGCGGCGCGATTGCGCGCGCGCGGTGATGTCGACGCCGTCCAGCGCGATGCGGCCTTCGGAGGCCTCGATCTCGCCCGAGAGCATGTTGATGAGCGTCGACTTGCCGGCGCCGTTGGTGCCGATCACCGCATGCACCTCGCCGATGTGCAGGTCGAGCGTGACGGCGTTGACGGCCGTGAGGCCGCCGAAGCGGCGCGTGAGCTTGTCCACGGACAGCAGTGCGGCGGTCATGCGCCCCCCTTCGGCGACAGGCGCTGCACCAGGCCGATCAGGCCCTTGGGCAGCAGCGCCACGAACACGATGATGGCAATGCCCAGCGTGAGCTGCCAGTGGTCGGCCAGCGGGCCCATCACGGCGTGGGTGGAGAAGATTTCCTTCAGCAGCGTGAAGGCCACGGCGCCGATCACCGCACCGCGCAGGTGGCCCAGGCCGCCCAGGATCACCATCAGCAGCACCTCGCCCGAGTTGTGCCAGGCCATCAGCTCGGGGTTGACCACGCCGTCGCGCGAGGCCAGCAGAAAGCCCGCGAGCCCGGCCAGCGCGCCCGCGAGCACGAAGGCCGCGAGCTTGTAGCCGTACACCGCGAAGCCCGCCGCGCGCATGCGCTGCTCGTTCACGCGGATGCCCGCGAGCGCGGCACCGAAGCGCGAGCGGCGGATGAGCGCCAGCAGGCCGTAGGTGAACACCAGCGCCGCCAGCACCACGTAGAACAGCACCGTGCGGTTCTCCATGTCGAGCGCGCCGAGGGCCGGGCGCACGTACAGGTAGATGCCGTCGCTGCCGCCGCCGACCTTGGTGTCGTGAAACACGAAGAAGGCCATCTGCGCAAAGGCCAGCGTGACCATGATGAAGTACACGCCGCGCGTGCGCAGGCTCAGCGCGCCGACGAACAGCGCATACAGCGCCGCCGCGCCCATCGACAGCACCAGCAGCACTGCGAAGTTGCCGCCCTCGTTGCCCGAGGCCAGCACGGTGACGTAGGCGCCGATGCCGTAGAAGGCCGCATGGCCCAGGCTCACGAGCCCGGTCATGCCCACCAGCAGCTCCAGGCTGAGCGCGAAGATCGACAGGATCATCACCTTGACGATGAAGTCCGACGCGTAGTTGCCCAGCAGCGGGCCGGCCACGCCGAGCGCGATGGCGCACAGCACGGGCACGATGAAGGCACCACGCCGCGGCGACGAAGGTGCGGATGCAACCACCGGGCTCATGGCCGCCTCCCCATCAAGCCTTCGGGCTTCCAGATCAGCACGATGGCCATCAGCAGGTAGATGCCGATGCCCGCCAGGTCGGCGAAGAACACCTTGCCGAAGGTGTCGACGAAGCCCACCAGCAGCGAGGCGACGAGCGCCCCCGTGATCGAGCCGATGCCGCCGATCACCACCAGCACGAAGCAGATGATGAGCACGCTCGCACCCATGTTGGGGTACACCGAGGACATCGGCGCGGCGATCATGCCGGCCAGCGCCGCCAGCGCCACGCCTGCCGCGAACACGATGCGGTACAGCCGTTTCACGTCGATGCCCAGGCCGCGCACCATGTCGCGGTTGCTCGCGCCGGCGCGGATCATCATGCCCAGGCGCGTGCGGTTCACCACGTAGTACAGGCCCACGGCCAGCACGATGCAGGCGGCCGAGGCAAACAGGCGATACCACGGGTAGCTCATGACGTTGCCCAGCGCGAAGCTGCCGTCCAGCCACGCGGGCACCTTCACGCCGTGCACGTCGTTGCCCACGAAGATGGAGCGCAGTTCCTCGAACACCAGGATGAGCCCGTAGGTCATGAGCACCTGCTGCAGGTGGTCGCGCTGGTAGAGGTAGCTGAAGAAGGCCCACTCCAGCACGTAGCCGAAGATCGCGGCCAGCACCACGCCGGCCACCAGCATCAGCAGGAACTGGTCGCCGAACAGCGGCGCCAGCGAGAACGCCATGTAGGCGCCGATCATGTAGAAGCTCCCGTGGGCGAGGTTGATGACGCCCATGATCCCGAAGATCAGCGTCAGCCCCGAGGCCACGAGAAAGAGCAGCAGGCCGTACTGAACGGAGTTCAGGCACTGCACGAGAAAGGTTCCGAAATCCACCGTGAGATCCCAGTTGAGTGTGGTTGCCGCAAGGCGGCTCGCAGCCCCGTGAACTTGATCGGGGGCCGCGAGGGAACGAGAGAGAACCGAAGGCCCGTGGCCCTGCTTACATCCGGCAGCCGCGAGCCGGATCGGAGAGACCCTTGATCGCGGTGCTCACCAGCTTGTTTTCCTTGCCCTCGACCTTGCGCAGGTAGATGTCCTGCACCGGGTTGTGCGACTTGCTCACCGTGAAGGTGCCGCGCGGGCTGTCGATCTTCGCCTTCTCGATCGCGCCCGTGAACTCGGCCTTCTTCGAGATGTCGCCCTTGGTGGCATTCAGGCCCACGCCCAGCATCTGCGCGGCGTCGTAGCCCTGCACCGCGTACACGTCGGGCTGCAGCTTGAACGACTTGGCATACGCCACGCGGAAGGCGTTGTCGCGCGGCGTGTTCAGGCCGTCGGCGTAGTGCAGCGTGGTGAGCATGCCTTGCGCCGACTCGCCCTGCGCGTCGAGCGTGCCGTCGGTCAGGAAGCCGGGGCCGTACAGCGGGATGGTCTTGTTCAGGCCGGCGGCCTGGTAGTCCTTGACGAACTTCACCGCGCCGCCGCCCGCGAAGAAGGCGTACACCGCATCGGGCTTGGCCGCCGCGATCTCGGTCAGCAGCGCCTGGAACTCCACGTTGGGGAAGGGCAGCGTGAGCTGCTTGTCGACCTTGCCGCCGTTCTTCTCGAAGCCTTCCTTGAAGCCGTTGACCGACTCTTCGCCGGCCGCGTACTTCCAGGTGATGGTCATGACCTTCTTCTTGCCCTGCTGCTTGGCCGCCACTTCGCCCATGGCGTAGGCCGGCTGCCAGTTGCTGAACGAGCTGCGGAAGATGTTGGGCGCGCACATCGGGCCCGTCACCGCGTCGGCGCCGGCGTTCGGCACGATGAGCACGGTGCCGCTTTCCTTGGCGGCCTTGGCCATGGCCATCGCCACGCCCGAGTGCACGGTGCCGACGATCACGTCGACGTTGTCGCGCTTGATGAGCTTGTTGACGTTGTCGGTGGCCTTGGCCGGGTCGGACTCGTCGTCGACCTTGAAGTATTCGATCTCGCGGCCGGCCAGCTTGCCGCCTTGCTGTTCCACGTAGAGCTTGAAGCCGTTTTCAATGGCCACGCCCAGGGCGGTGTAGGTGCCGCTGTAGGGCAGCATGAGGCCGACCTTGAGCTTGCCGGTGCCTTGTGCGCCGGCCGCGGAGGCCAGGGCGGCGAAGGCGATGGCCGTGAGCGCCAGGCGCGCGGTGCGAAGGTTCGTCATGGTGTCTGTCTCCTGTTGTTGGTGATGAAAGAAGCGGTCGCGACGATGACACGATCCGGCTGATCGCGATGCGGGGAATGCCCGCATTCAGGGATTTCGAGCAGCTCGCAAATCCCACCAACGCGCGGTGTGATGTCGCGGATCTGCGCGAGCGTGCCGTACTCGTCGTCGATGCCCTGCACCGCGAGCACGGGGCAGCGGATGGTGGCCAGCTCGGCCTCGATGTTCCAGTCGCGAAAGGGCGGGTGCAGCCAGATGCGGTTCCAGCCCCAGAAGGCCGAGTCGGCGCTGTCGTGGTAGCGGCCGAGCTTGGCGGGCAGGTCGGTGCTGCGGTAGGCGGTGCGCGCGATCTCGATGTTCGCGACGGTCTTGTCTTCCACGAAGATGTGCGGCGCGAGCACCACGAGGCCCGCGACCCTGTCCGAAAAGCGCGAGGCGTACAGCAGCGAGATCGAGCCGCCGTCGCTGTGGCCGAAGAGCCAGGGTTTTTCGTCGCCGAGCTTCAGCGCGGCGAACAGCGCGGGCAGCACCTCGTGCGCCTGGCGGTGCATGAAGTCGACGTCCCAGATCTCGTCCTCGGCGCGCGGCGTGGAGCGCCCGTAACCGGGGCGCGAGAACACGAGCCCGCGCGCGCCGGCGGCCTCGCAGACCTGGGCGGGGAAGTCCTTCCACATCGCGACGGAGCCCAGGCCCTCGTGCAGGAACACGATGAGCGGGGCGCCGGCGCCGCGCTCGGGGGCGATCCACTGGCACTCGATGCGCACGGTGCGCCCGCGCCAGTCGATGGTGGCGAAGTCGGTGGCAACCGTCGGCGTGCTCATGCCTGCTTCTCGCGTTCGCGCAGCCGGAAGCGCTGGATCTTGCCGGTGGCCGTCTTCGGCAGCTCGCTCACGAACTCCAGAAAGCGCGGGTACTTGTAGGGCGCCAGGCGCTCCTTCACGAAGGCCTTGAGCTCGTCCTCGGTGGCCGCGGCGCCGTCTTTCAGCACCACGAAGGCCTTGGTCTTCGTGAGCCCGT
The DNA here is from genome assembly GCF_058787635.1 of Variovorax sp. FW305-3-2-15-B-LB1. Taxonomy (NCBI): domain Bacteria; kingdom Pseudomonadati; phylum Pseudomonadota; class Betaproteobacteria; order Burkholderiales; family Comamonadaceae; genus Variovorax; species Variovorax sp. FW305-3-2-15-B-LB1. The sequence goes on from NZ_JBYSZY010000020.1 coordinate 29,574, forward strand.
CGGCGTCGTCCTTGCCGATGACGGCGGCCTCGAGCACGGCCGGATGCTGCATCAGCGTGGCCTCGACCTCGAAGGGCGAGACGTAGATGCCGCTGACCTTGAGCATGTCGTCGCTGCGCCCGGCGTACGTGAAGTAGCCGTCGGCGTCGCGCGTGTACTTGTCGCCGCTCTTGGTCCAGCCGCCCTGGAAGGTGTCGCGCGACTTCTCGCGGTTGCACCAGTACATGAGCGCCGAGCTCGGGCCGCGGATGTACAGGTCGCCCACCTCGCCGTTGGGCACGGGGCGGCCGTCTTCGCCGCGCAGCTCGACCTCGTAGCCGTCCACCGGCTTGCCCGTGGTGCCGTAGCGCACGTCGCCGGGGCGGTTGGAGATGAAGATGTGCAGCATCTCGGTCGAGCCGATGCCGTCGATGATCTCGCAGCCGAAGTGCGCCTTGAAACGCTGTGCGATCTCGCCCGGCAGTGCTTCGCCGGCGGACGAGCACATGCGCAGCGCCACGGCTTCGCGCGCCGGCAGCTTCGGCGAGGCGAGCATGCCCGCGAAGCCGGTGGGCGCGCCGAAGAACACGGTGGGCTTGTGCTCGGTCCAGCGGCGGAAGGTGGCGTCGGGCGTGGGGCGCTCGGCCATCAGCACCACGGTGGCGCCCACCGACAGCGGGAAGGTCAGCGCATTGCCCAGGCCGTACGCGAAGTACATCTTGGCGGCCGAGAAGCACACGTCGCCTTCGGTGAGGCCGAGCACGGGCTTGCCGTAGAGCTCGGCGGTCCACCACAGGTTGGCGTGCGTGTGCACCGTGCCCTTGGGCTTGCCGGTGGAGCCGGAGGAATAGAGCCAGAAGCCGGGATCGTCCGACGCGGTGGGTGCCGGTGCGGGCAGGGGCTCGGCGGCGGCGAGCGCGGCCTCGAACTCCTGCGCGCCTTCGGGCAGCGGGCCCGTCGGTTGCGACACGAACAGCGTCTGCACTTCATGGCCGCCGCGCGCCATCGCATCTTGCAAGGTCGGCAGCAGCGCGCCCGACACCAGCACCGCCTGCGCACGGCTGTGGTCGAGCATGTAGGCGTAGTCGTCGGGCGTGAGCAGCGTGTTCACGGCCACGGGCACGATGCCCGCGTAGAGGCAGCCCAGGAAACTCACGGGCCAGTCGTTGCCGTCGAGCATGAGCAGCAGCACGCGCTCTTCGCGGCGGATGCCTGCGGCCTTCAGCGCGGCGGCCAGGCGGCGCGCGCGGTCTTCGAGCTGGCCGTAGCCCAGCGTGCCGCGGTCGTCGATGTAGGCGGTGCGTTCGGCGCGGCCGCGGTTGAGGGCGAACAGGTGTTCGGCAAAGTTGAATCGTGCGGGCAGGCTGCTGTTCATCGTGTGTCTCCTTGGGGCCTGTGCGTGGCGCTAGAGGCCGAGGGCGGCGAGCACGCCGGGGCTCGCCTGCACCGCGCTCCTGCGGTGATAGAAATCGAGCGCGCGCAGGCCGCCCAGTTCGGCGCCACCGCCCGCGCGGCCGGGGCCGCCGTGCAGCGACATCGGCATCACGTTGCCGTGGCCGGTGTGGGCCTGCGCCACCTCGGGCGTGATGACGTGCACGCGGCCGTGGCTCGGCGCGACCGACAGCGCGGCCTGCGCCAGCGCGGCGTCGTCGCTGCCGTACAGCGAAGTGACGAGCGAACCCTGCCCACGGTGCGCGAGCGCGATGCCGTGTGCCAGGTCGTTGTAGGGCAGCAGCGTGGCGACCGGGCCGAACACTTCCACGTCGTGCACGCGCTGCGCCGCGTCGGCGTCGCGCGCGCCCAGCAGCACGGGGCCGATGCAGGCGGCCACGGCGGGGTCGGCGTCGATGAGGGGCTTGTTGCTGCTGTCGTGCAGCACGGTGGTCTGCGCGGCCAGTGCGTCGAGGCCGTCGCGCACCGCGTTCAGCTGTGCGCGGCTCACGAGCGAACCCATGCGCACGTTCTCGTTGCGCGGGTTGCCGACGGTCACGCCTGCGAGTTTGGCTCCGATGGCTTCGGCGGCGGCGTCGTACACCTCGGCCGGCACCAGGATGCGGCGGATGGCGGTGCACTTCTGGCCCGACTTGACCGTCATCTCGCGCACCACTTCGCGCACGAGCAGGTTGAAGGCCTCGCTGCCGGGCGCGGCGCCGGGCAGCAGCAGGGCGCTGTTGAGGCTGTCGGCCTCGATGTTCACGCGCACCGAGCGCTCGGCCACGGCCGGGTGCGAACGGATCACGGCGGCCGTCTCGGCCGAGCCGGTGAACGAGACCACGTCGAAGGGCTGGAGCTGGTCCATCAGGCCGGCCGAGCTGCCGCAGATGACCGACAGCGCGCCGGCCGGCAGCACGCCCGCATCGACCACGTCTTTCACCATGCGCTGCGTGAGCCAGGCGGTGGCCGTGGCGGGCTTCACGATCACGGGCACGCCCGACAGCAGCGCGGGCGCGGCCTTTTCCCACAGGCCCCACGAGGGGAAGTTGAAGGCGTTGATGAACAGCGCCACGCCGTGCGTCGGCACCTGCAGGTGCTGCGACTGGAACACGGGCTCCTTGCCGAGCTTCACGGCCTCGCCGTCGCGCAGCGCGCGCACGTCGCCGAGCGCATCGCCCCACTTCGCGTACTGGCCGAGCGTGAAGATCGCGCCGTCGATGTCGACGGCCGAGTCGTTCTTCACCGTGCCGCAGTTCGCGGTGGCGATCTCGTAGTACGCGTCGCGGTTGGCCTGCAGCACCTTCACGAGCGCGGCGAGCAGGCCGGCGCGCTGGCGGTAGGTGAGGGCGCGCAGCGCGCGGCCGCCTTGCTCACGCGCAAAGGCGAAGGCTTCGGGCAGGTCGAGGCCGGTGGCGTCGACGCGCGCGAGTTCGGTGCCGAGCACCGGGTCGAACAGGGGCGTGCCGGCGCCCGTGCCGCTTTGCCAGCGGCCGGCGACGTGGTTGGCGAGAAGGTCGGTCATGAAGTGAACTTGATCTGCCCTTCGGGCAGGAGGTACAGGACGAGCGCGCGGCCCTGGGCCACGGTCGGGCGGTGTGCGGTGCCGGGCCCGTAGACGCACCAGCCCGCGGGCCGGCCGTCGAAGGTGGCGGCGGGGGTGTCGTCCAGCGGCATGATCAGGTCGATCTCGCCGTTGGGGTGCGTGTGGTGCGGGCCGGCGAGGTCCTGCATGTCGACCACGTCGACCGAGAAGCGGTGCAGCGCGTCCTCGGCCTTGAAGACGCGGCCGTACTTGATGCCGCCGCCTTCGCGATCGCACAGCCAGCCTTCGGCGACGCCGCCGATGCAGGCCTGGCGCAGTTGTGCAAAACGGGCGCTGCCGGCGCCGTGGGTGGCGTTGAGCCACTGGTCGAGCGTGGCGTCCAGCGGCTGGCCGGCGATCTCGGCGGTCAGGTCGGCGATCAGCTGGTGAAATGCCGCCTTGCCGGTGGCGGGCGTGGGGGTGTCGGACATCGTGGGCCTCGAACGGATGAACTATCGTCTTCTTGCAGGAAGTCTGCGTGTGCAGTATCTTGCGTGTGATCGAACAATAAGCAGCGAGACAACAGGTGTCAAGCAATATAGTGCATCCATGGTGTTTACCCTGAGCGCGCACAATCCCGGCGAAGAACGAGGAATGGCATGAACGAGCATGTAGACGCGGTGCTGGCCACCGCGCCCGAGGGCGGCACCGGCAACAACCACGGCGCCGCCGTGGCCGGGGAGGCCAAGAACCCACTGCTGGTGGCACTGGGCGACCGCGTGCGCAACCTGCGCGCGCAGCGCGGCCTCACGCGCAAGGCGGTGGCCCTGTCGGCCGACGTGTCGGAGCGCCACCTGGCGAACCTGGAATACGGCATCGGCAACGCATCGATCCTGGTGCTGCAGCAGGTGGCCGGGGCGCTGCACTGCTCGCTGGCCGAGCTGGTGGGCGACGTGACGACCAGTTCGCCCGAGTGGCTGCTGATCCGCGAACTGCTGGAGCACCGCAGCGAGGCCGACCTGCGCCGCGTGCGCGTGGCGCTCGGCGAGATGCTGGGCACGGCCTCGGTCGACCCGGCGCGGCACCGGCGCATCGCGCTCGTGGGGCTGCGCGGCGCGGGCAAGTCGACGCTGGGGCAGATGCTGGCCGAAGACCTGGAGATTCCGTTCATCGAACTGAGCCGCGAGATCGAGAAGCTGGCGGGTTGCAGCGTGCGCGAAATCCACGACCTGTACGGCACCAACGCCTACCGCCGCTACGAGCGCCGCGCGCTGGAAGAGGCGGTGCAGATCTACAGCGAGGTGGTCATTGCCACGCCCGGCGGCATCGTGTCCGACCCGGCCACGTTCAACGAGCTGCTCGCCCACTGCACCACCGTGTGGCTGCAGGCCGCGCCCGAGGAGCACATGGGCCGCGTGGCCGCGCAGGGCGACACCCGCCCGATGGCCGCCAGCAAGGAAGCCATGGAAGACCTGCGCCGCATCCTGAATGGGCGCGCCGCCTTCTATTCGAAGGCCGATCTGTCGGTCGATACCAGTGGGAAGACGTTGCCGCAGAGCTTTCAGGCGCTGCGCGCGGTTGCCCGGCAGTCGATGGGGTTGGCCTGAGTTTTCGCTTGCTGGCGTTGGGGCGTTCGCTGTTCAGGGCGACGCTCCCGCCGACGGGGTACCTTGCTCCGCGAATGTCCCCCGGGGCTTCGCCCCTCCTCCTTGATTTCGCTGCGCAAGGCACCCCATCGGCGTGAGCGTTTTCAGAGCGGTGGTTGATCGGCCGTGGCCCGACCGCGTGCCCCGTGCGCAGGGCACTGGGTGCTTCCCGCAGCGAAATCAAGGAGGAGGGCGAAGCCCGGGGGACATTCGCGGAGGGAAGTACCCGGTGTCCTGCGCACACCCCCTGACCGTCGTGCGACCCGCCCATCACTGAAATCTGAAAAAAAGCACAACAGGCATTGACTTGCCTGTTTGCATGCAGCATGATGCATGTCATCGGAACAAGGAAGTGCATTATTATTCCTGTTCACGGTTTTCTGAACACAGCCCCACAGGAGACTTCCGCATGACCGACACCACGCTCCAGGCGCCCCAGCGCGTCGACTACCGCATCGAACCCGCCCAGTACCGCCACTGGTCGCTGAGCTTCGACGGCGCCATTGCGCGCCTCACGCTCGACATCGCGGAAGACGGCGGCATTCGCCCCGGCTACAAGCTCAAGCTCAACAGCTACGACCTGGGCGTGGACATCGAGCTGAACGACGCGCTCAACCGCATCCGCTTCGAGCACCCCGAAGTGCGCAGCGTGATCGTCACCAGCGGCAAGGACCGCATCTTCTGCTCCGGCGCCAACATCTTCATGCTCGGCGTTTCCAGCCACGCCTGGAAGGTGAACTTCTGCAAGTTCACCAACGAGACGCGCAACGGCGTGGAAGACACCTCCAGGCACTCGGGCCTGAAGTTCCTCGCGGCCGTGAACGGCGCCTGCGCCGGCGGCGGCTACGAGCTGGCGCTGGCCTGCGACGAGATCCTGCTGGTCGACGACCGATCTTCTTCCGTCTCGCTGCCCGAAGTGCCGCTGCTCGGCGTGCTGCCCGGCACCGGCGGCCTGACCCGCGTGACCGACAAGCGCCACGTGCGCCACGACCTCGCCGACATCTTCTGCACCAGCGTCGAAGGCGTGCGTGGCCAGCGCGCGGTCGACTGGCGCCTGGTCGATGCCGTGGCCAAGCCCGCACAGTTCCCCGCCGCCGTGCAGGAACGCGCCACCCAACTCGCCGCCGGCAGCGACCGCCCCGCCGGTGCCAAGGGCGTGGCCCTGACCCGCGTCGAGCGCACCGACAGCGCCGATGGCATCGCGTATGCCAACGTCAATGTGCAGATCGATCGCAGCAAGCGCACCGCGACGATCACCGTGAAGGCGCCCACCGGCGCGCAGCCGGCCGACATCGCCGCCATCGAAGCCGCGGGCGCCGCCTGGTGGCCGCTGGCCGTGTGCCGCGAGCTCGACGACGCCATCCTCAACCTGCGCACCAACGAACTCGACGTCGGCACCTGGCTGCTCAAGACCGAGGGCGACGCTGCCGCCGTGCTCGCATCGGATGCCGTGATGTTCGCGAACAAGGACCACTGGCTGGTGCGCGAAACCATCGGCGCGCTGCGCCGCACGCTGGCGCGTCTGGATGTGTCGTCGCGCAGCCTGTTCGCGCTGGTCGAGGCCGGCTCATGCTTCGCCGGCACGCTGGCCGAGCTGGCCTTTGCGGCCGACCGCACCTACATGCTCGCGCTGCCCGACGACGCCGCGCGCGCGCCGAAGCTCACGCTCAACGAATTCAACTTCGGCTTCTTCCCGATGGTGAACGACCAGAGCCGCCTGCAGCGCCGCTTCTACGAAGAGGCCGCACCGCTCGAAGCCGCGCGCGCCGCCGCCGGCCAGGCGCTCGACGCCGACGAAGCCGTGAAGCTCGGCCTCGTCACCGCCGCACCCGACGACATCGACTGGGACGACGAGATCCGCATTGCCATCGAAGAGCGCGCCGCCATGTCGCCCGACGCACTCACCGGCCTCGAAGCCAACCTGCGCTTCGCCAGCAAGGAGAACATGGCCACCCGCATCTTCGGCCGCCTCACGGCCTGGCAGAACTGGATCTTCAACCGCCCCAACGCCGTCGGCGAGAAGGGCGCCTTGAAGGTCTACGGCACCGGTCAAAAAGCCGGCTTCGACCTGAACCGCGTTTGAGCACAGAGCAGTCCGCACAACCCAAGGAACAACGATGAGCACGATCAACTACAGCGAGAAGATCCCCAACAACGTCAACCTCGGCGAAGACCGCACGCTGCAGCGCGCGCTCGAAGGCTGGCAGCCCAACTTCATTAACTGGTGGGACGACGTGGGCCCCGAGGGCTCGACCAACCACGAGGTGTACCTGCGCACCGCCGTGAGCGTCGACCCGCAGGGCTGGGCGCAGTTCGGCCACGTAAAGATGCGCGACTACCGCTGGGGCATCTTCCTGAACCCGGGCGACGCCAACCGCGAAGTGCACTTCGGCGACCACAAGGGCGAGAAGGTCTGGCAGGACGTGCCCGGCGAACACCGCGCCAACCTGCGCCGCATCATCGTCACGCAGGGCGACACCGAGCCCGCGTCGGTCGAGCAGCAGCGCCACCTGGGCCTCACCGCGCCGTCGATGTACGACCTGCGCAACCTGTTCCAGATCAACGTCGAAGAAGGCCGCCACCTGTGGGCCATGGTCTACCTGCTGCAGAAGCACTTCGGCCGCGACGGCCGCGAAGAGGCCGACGCGCTGCTGCAGCGCACCTCGGGCGACGCCAACAACCCGCGCATCCTGGGCGCCTTCAACGAGAAGACGCCCGACTGGCTCGCGTTCTTCATGTTCACCTACTTCACCGACCGCGACGGCAAGTTCCAGCTGGCCGCGCTGGCCGAGAGCGCGTTCGACCCGCTGGCGCGCACCACGAAGTTCATGCTGACCGAAGAGGCCCACCACATGTTCGTGGGCGAGAGCGGCGTGTCGCGCGTCATCGCGCGCACCGCGCAGGTGATGAACGAGCTCAAGACCGACGACGCGCAGAAGATCCGCGCCGCCGGCTGCATCGACCTGGGCACCATCCAGCGCTACCTGAACTTCCACTACTCGGTGACCATCGACCTGTTCGGTGCCGACCAGTCGAGCAACGCCGCCATCTTCTACAGCTCGGGCCTGAAGGGCCGCTACGAAGAAGGCAAGCGCGACGACGACCACGTGCTCAAGGGCCAGACCTACAAGGTGCTCGAGGTGAAGGACGGCCAGCTCGTCGAGAAGGACGTGCCGATGCTCAACGCCCTGAACGAAGTGCTGCGCGACGACTTCATCAAGGACTCGGTGGCCGGCGTCGGCCGCTGGAACAAGGTGCTCGAGAAGGCCGGCATTCCCACCCGCCTGGTCGTGCCGCACAAGGCCTTCAACCGCCAGATCGGCGCACTCGCCGGCATCAAGATGTCGCCCGAGGGCCGTGTGGTGAACGACATCGAATGGGCCGCCAAGCGCGACGAATGGCTGCCGAGTTCCGAAGACTTCGCTTTCGTGGCATCGTTGATGGGCCGCGTGATCGAGCCGGGCAAGTTCGCAGGCTGGATCTCGCCGCCGGTGATGGGCATCAACCGCCAGCCGGTGGACTTTGAATACGTGCGTTTCGGCTGAGCGTCTGGATATGAAGCCCTCGTCCCCACGGCGAGGGCATGGAGAACAACATGGACATGGTCGTTGAAGCCGGGGTCATCAAGCAGCACCTGATCGACCCCGAGATCTGCATCCGCTGCAACACCTGCGAGGCGACCTGCCCCGTGAACGCGATCACGCACGACGACAACAACTACGTCGTGCGTGCGGACGTCTGCAATGGCTGCATGGCCTGCATCTCGCCGTGCCCCACGGGCTCGATCGACAACTGGCGCACCATGCCGCTGGTGCGCGCGTACACCATCGAAGAGCAGCTCACGTGGGAAGAACTCCCCGCCGAGCTGTCGCCCGAAGAACTCGAAGCCGCGGGCGTGTCCGGCGCTGCGGCCGAGGCCGCGGAAGTGCCCGCCCAGACGCAGGCCCAGGCCGCCGTGCAGGGCACCGAGCCCGCCTTCAACTCCGCGCAGTACGGCGCCAGCGTGCCGCCCTGGTCGGCCGCGCACGCCTACACCAACCTCTTTCCGCCGAAGACGCCGACCACCGCCACGGTGGTGGGCAACTTCAACTGCACCGAGGCCGGCTTCGACAGCGAGACGCACCACATCGTGCTCGACTTCGGCGTGGTGCCGTTCCCCGTGCTCGAAGGCCAGTCGATCGGCATCGTGCCGCCGGGCGTCGACGCCATCGGCAAGCGCCACCATGCGCGCCAGTACTCGGTGGCCAGCCCGCGCAACGGCGAGCGGCCCGGCTACAACAACGTCTCGCTCACCGTGAAGCGCGTCACAGAGGACCACGAAGGCGACCCGGTGCGCGGCGTGTGCTCCAACTACGTGTGCGACCTCAAGGTGGGCGACACGGTGCAGGTGGTGGGGCCCTTCGGCGCATCGTTCCTGATGCCGAACCACCCCAAGTCGCACATCGTGATGATCTGCACCGGCACCGGCAGCGCGCCCATGCGCGCCATGACCGAATGGCGCCGGCGCCTGCGCAAGAGCGGCAAGTTCGAAGGCGGCAAGCTCATGCTGTTCTTCGGCGCGCGCACGCAGCAGGAGCTGCCGTACTTTGGCCCGCTGCAATCGCTGCCGAAAGACTTCATCGACATCAACTTCGCGTTCTCGCGCACGCCGGGCCAGCCCAAGCGCTACGTGCAGGACCTGATGCGCGAACGCGCCGCCGACCTGGCCGCGCTGCTCAAGGACGGCGCTAGCCACTTCTATGTGTGCGGCCTCAAGAGCATGGAAGAGGGCGTGGTGCTCGCACTGCGCGACGTGGCGAAGGAAGCGGGGCTCGACTGGGACACCGTCGGCGCGCAACTCAAGCGCGAAGGTCGTCTGCACCTCGAAACGTACTAAGCTGCGGCGGATGCAGTTCGCCGACTTCCACGCAGGCCAGGTCATCGAGGCCGGGCCCTATGTGCTCACCGAAGCCGAACTCGTGCAGTTCGCGCGGGCCTACGACCCGCAGTGGTTCCACACCGACGCCGAGGCCGCCGCCGGCAGCCCGTTCGGCGGGCTCATCGCGAGCGGCTGGCACACCTGCTCGATCGCGATGCGGCTGGTGGTCGAGGCGGCGCTGGCCGGTTCCGAATCGTTCGCGTCGCCCGGGCTCGAGCACGTGCGCTGGCCGAACCCCGTGCGACCCGGCGATGCGCTGCGGCTCGTGGCCGATGTGATCGAGGTGCGCCGTTCTGAAAAGCGCCCCACGCTTGGTATCCTGCGTTGGCGCTGGCGGCTGTTCAACCAGCGCGCGCTGGTGGTGCTCGACACCGAAGTCACCAGCCTCTTCAAGCTGCCTGCCCTCGACCTCTGAACGACACAAGCCCGCAACGCTTTAGCGCTGCGGGCTTGATTACTTGCGGAGCGATGCGCTGCAACAGCCGCGTCCGGCCGCTGCAGCTTGGACCTGCTTACTTCTTGTGCAGGTCGACCGCGCCCGAGCCCTGGGCCTTGCCGCTCGCCTTGGCGCCGGCCGTGGCCGGTTTCACGGCGCCGCCCACGGCGCCCGCGGCACCGGTCGCGCTGTTCACGGTGCTGCCCACGGTGTTGGTCACACCGCCGACGGCTTGCGTCGCGCCGCCCACGGCGCCGGTGGCACCGCCGACCGCACCCGTGGCCGTGCCGAGCACGCCACCGACGGCATTGCCCACGCCGCCGGTCGCGCCGGAGGTGGAGGTGTCCGCGTTGGCATCGGCCGACGCACCGGTCTGCGCGCGTGCACCTGCTGCGCCGCCTTGTGGCGTCGCGCCGGTGCTGCCCGAGGCCTTCACATCGGCGTTGACCCCCACGCCGACCCCGACGCCTTGCGCCTGGGCCGTCCCGCCGAGGGCCAGCAGGCCCGCCAGCATGGCGCCGATGAAGATGCGGTTGGTTGCATGTGTAGTCATGAGTGACAGTTCCTTTCGTTGCTGAGTCACGGTTTGCAGAACCGACCGGGGTTCGATCGATTCGGGGGCAACCATGACGGGCCGGCAGGTTGTCGCCATGTGCGGCGCGTTCGCTCGACGCTGTGGGAATCGGCCGTCGGCGGAATCGGGGGCCCGTGCGTTAGGGCGGCGTTTGCAAATCCCCGCCCGATCCGGGGTTTCTTGGAGCGATGCGCCACGTCATCGAAAACATGCAACTCATAATGTTGCATGAAACGAGACAGCAAGCTTTCCGGCGTGCTCCACGTGCTGCTGCACATGGCCGAGCTGGACGCCCCCATCACCTCCGAGGCGCTCGCCGCGGCGATGCAGACGAACCCCGTGGTCGTGCGAAGGCTCATGGCGGGGCTGCGGCAGGCCGGCTTCGTCAGCTCGGCCAAGGGGCATGGCGGCGGCTGGGTGCTGTCGTGTTCGCTGGGCTCGGTGACGCTGGGCGACATCCACAACGCCGTCGGCGCGCCTGCGCTGCTGGCCATGGGCAACCGCACCGAGAGCCCGGGCTGCATCGTCGAGCAGGCAGTGAACGCGGCGCTCGACGGCGCCTGCCAGGAGGCCGAGGCGCTGCTGCTGCGGCGGCTCAACGGGATCACGCTGGCCGATCTTTCCAGAGACTTTCATCGCCGCATGACGGGTGGCGGCTTCACCGCGAAGGACATCGCACATGCGTCATGACGCACTCATCGTGGGCGGCAGCTTTGCCGGCCTCTCCGCCGCCATGCAACTGGCGCGCGCACGCAGGAAGGTCTGCGTGGTCGACGCGGGCGCCCCGCGCAACCGCTTCGCCGCGGCCTCGCACGGCTTCTTCGGGCAGGACGGCATGCCGCCGCTGCAGATGATTGCCGACGCGCGCGAGAAGCTGCTCGCCTATCCGTCCGTCACCTTCGTCGAAGGCACGGTGACTGCGGCAATGGCCGATGGCGCGGAGGGCTTCACGGTTTCATTGAACAGCGGGGAACAGCTCTCGACGCGCAAGCTGCTGCTGGCCTTCGGCGTGCAGGACGGCCTGCCGGACATCGCGGGCCTCGGCGAGCGCTGGGGCCAAAGCGTGCTGCACTGTCCCTATTGCCACGGCTACGAGTTCGGCGACCGTCCGCTGGGCGTGCTCTTTCACAGTGCGCATCCGCCGGATCACGCGCTGCTGATCGCCGAGTGGGGCCCGACCACGCTCTTCCTGAATGGTGAGGAAGGGCCAGATGCCGAGGCACGCGCCCGGCTGCAATCACGCGGCGTGGCCGTGGAGCCCGGGTGCATCGCCGGCCTCGAAGGGCAGGGGACGGATCTGGCGGCCGTGCGCCTGGACGACGGCCGGCGCGTGCCGATCGAGGCGTTGTTCGTGGCGCCGCACACGCGGCCGGCCAGTCCGCTGGCCGAGCAGCTGGGCTGCGCGTTCGACGACGGCCCCACGGGCCCGGTGCTGCGCGTCGATGCGATGAAGACGACCACGGTGCCCGGTGTGTACGCGGCGGGCGATGTGGCGATGGCTTTTTCCAACGCCACGCTGGCCTCGGCCGACGGGCTGTTCGCCGGGGTGTCGATGCACCGCGCGCTGGTGTTCGGCGCCTGATTTCAAATTTTTTCGGGGGAAGATGGCAAACCGCCTCAAACCACCCTATAATCTGAGGCTCACGCGGGAATAGCTCAGTTGGTAGAGCGCAACCTTGCCAAGGTTGAGGTCGAGAGTTCGAGACTCTTTTCCCGCTCCAAATCGCATGAAAAAGGCCACCTCACCAGGTGGCCTTTTTCATTGGCGCGTCGCTTTCAACCTCGCGCCGGCAGCACGGTCCCCCGGCTCTCGCCGAAACCGATGCGCGCATGGCCGGGCTTCTCGCACCAGCCGCGCAGCAGCACCGCATCCCCGTCTTCCAGGAATCCGCGCGTTTCGCCGTTGGCCAGCGTCACCGGGCTTTGCGCCGCGCGGGTCAGCTCGATGATCGCGCCGGCCTCGCCTTCGCCGGGGCCCGAGATGGTGCCGCTGCCGAACAGGTCGCCCGGGTTCAGGCTGCAGCCGCCCACCGTGTGGTGCGCCACCATCTGCGCAATGCTCCAGTACTGATGCCGGAAGCTCGTTCCCGACAGGCGCGACGGCCCGGTCTTCTGCTGGCGCGCCTTTTCGCTTTCGAGCCACACCTCGAGCCGGATGTCGAGCGCGCCGCCTCCGCGGTTCGCGGTGCCTTCCAGGTACGGCAGCGGTTGCGGGTCGTTCGCGGGCCGCGTCCACGCCTGACGGTAGGGCGCCAGCGCTTCCATCGTCACGATCCACGGCGAGATCGTGGTGGCGAAGTTCTTCGCGAGGAAGGGCCCGAGCGGCGCCATCTCCCAGAACTGGATGTCGCGCGCCGACCAGTCGTTGAGCAGGCAGAGGCCGAAGATGTGTTCCTCCGCGCGTTCGAGCGGAATCGCCTCGCCCTGCGCATTGCCCTGGCCGATCCACACGCCCAGCTCCAGCTCGTAGTCGAGCCGCGCGCAAGCCTGGTACGTCGGCGCTTTCGCGCCGGGCGCCATGGCCTGGCCCATCGGCCGGTGAAAGCGCTGGCCGCTCACGCCGATGGTCGACACGCGCCCGTGGTACGCGGTCGGCACCCAGCGGAAGTTGGGCGTGACGTCGCCGTCGGGGTTCATCAGGCGGCTGATGTTCAGCGCGTGGTCGATCGAGGTGTAGAAGTCGGTGTAGTCGCCGATGCGCGCGGGCACGGTGTATTCGACCTCGGCCTGTGGCACGAGGCAGCCGCGCAGGTCGTCCGCCGTTGCGGCCGTTGCATCGCTGTGCAGCAACGCGAAAACCGCATGGCGCAGCGCCTGCCAGGCGGAGGGGCCGAGCGCGAAGAAGTCGTTGAACGCGGGCAAAGCAGCGGCGCGCGCCGCATCGAGCGCGAGGCCGTCGACATGCGATCCGGCGGCCAGCGCCGCGAGGTCGAGCACCTGATCGCCGATCGCCACGCCACCGCGAAACGGCTCGGGGCGGCCTGTGCGACGGAACATCGCATACGGCAGGTTCTGGATCGGAAAGTCGCTGCCCGCGACGTTGGCCGATGCGACCCAGCTGCGGGCGCCAACGTCGTGCGTGTGGTTGAGTTCGATCATGTTCAGACCGACGCCATCAGCGCGTCGTCGAAGATCGCCACCGCGCGCGTCCAGCCCGCCGAGGCGCCGCGGATCTTGTGCGGGAAGCAGCTGATGAAAAAGCCCGTGGGCGGCAGCACCTCGAGGTTGTGCAGCTTCTCGATGTGGCAGTAGCCGATGTCGCGCCCGGCCTTGTGGCCTTCCCAGATCAGCGAGGCGTCGTGCGTCTCGCCGTACTTCTTGGCGGTGTGCACGAAGGGCGCGTCCCAGCTCCACGCGTCGGTGCCCGTGAGGCGCACGCCGCGTTCCAGCAGGTACATGGTGGCTTCGTAGCCCATGCCCGCGCCGGCCGACACGTAGTCGGGGTTGCCGTAGCGCGAACCGGCGCGCGTATTGACCACCACGATCTCCAGCGGGTTCAGCGTGTGATTGATGCGCTTCAGCTCCGCTTCGACGTCGGCCGCCGTGACCACGTAGCCGTCGGCGAAGTGGCGAAAGTCGAGCTTCACGCCGGGCTGGAAGCACCATTCGAGCGGCACGTCGTGGATGGCGATGGCGGGCTTCTTCTCGCCCAGTGCCTTGTCCATGGTCGAGTGGAAGTGATACGGCGCATCGAGGTGCGTGCCGTTGTGCGTGGACAGCTGCACCAGCTCCACGGCCCAGCCTTCGCCGTCGGGCAGGTCTTCTTTCTTCAGGCCCGGAAAGAAGGGCTCGATCTGCTCGAAGGTGTTGTCGTGCGTGAAGTACTGGATCTTCGGCGCGAAGGCCGGCGGATCGGACAGCACGTCGTTTTCGAGAAAGATCGACAGGTCGACGAACTTGCGTGGCATGGCGAGGCTCCTTGTGGGGTGTAGGTTTTGAAGGAATCGATCGAATCGGTCAGGGCTGCTGCCAGCGCAGCAGGCGCTTTTCGGCCAAGGCCAGCAGCGCGTTGCTCACGAAGCCGATGAGCCCGAGCAGCACGATGCCGGCGAACAGATCGCTGGCGCGGAAGGCGCGCGCCGCCAGCAGGATGGCCTGGCCCAGGCCGCTTTGCGAGGCGATCATTTCGCCCACCACCGCGACGATGAGCGCGATGGTCAGCGCCAGCCGCATGCCGGCCAGGATGTCGGGCATGGCGTTGGGCAGGCCCATCTTCCAGATGTACGCGGTGCGCGACATCTGCAGGCAGCGCGCCACTTCCGACAGGCGCGGCTCCACGGCCGCGAAGCCGTGCACCGTGGCCAGCAGCACCGGCCACATCGCGCCGAAGGCGACCACGAACAGCACCATCCCGGGGTTCAGCCCGAAGATCGAAATGGCCAGCGGCAGCAGCGCCGACGCAGGCAGCGGGCGGATGAACTCCAGCGTCGGCTGCACCCACGCGCGCACCGCGGGCGACACGCCGATGGCCGCGCCCAGCAGCACGCCGAAGAGCGACGCCAGCAGCCAGCCTTCGACCATGCGGCCGACCGTGGCCTGCGTGAAGGCGAGCAGTTCGCCGTTGCCATCGTTGCCCGAAGAGAGATTGAGCCCTTCGAGCAGGCTCGCGAAGGTGGCCTGCGGCGTCGGCAAAAACACGCGGCTGACCCAGCCCGCGTTGCTCGCCACCCACCACAGCGCGACCAGCGCGAGCAGCACGGCCACGGAGCCCAGCCACCCCAGATCCAGTCGGTCGTTGCGGTTGTTGTTCATGGCTGCACCCCCATGCGTCGCGCGACCCAGGCCTGCAGGCGCACCATGCCCGCGTTGACCGCGAAGCCCACCACGCCGATCCAGCCCAGCCACGCGAGCATCAGCGCGGGGTCGAAGCTCTGCTGCGCAATCATCATCGCGTAGCCCATGCCGTGCGGATTCGCGGCGATCTCGACCGTCACCGCCACCACCAGCGCCACCGCCACGCCCAGGCGCAGCGCGACGAACAGGCGAGGCACGATGGCCGGCAGCACGATCTTGAAGGCACGTTCGCGCGCCGACAGCCCGAGCACGCGGCTCACCTCGAGCAGCCGGGGCTCGATCTGCTGCACCGCCGACTGCACCAGCACCAGCAGCGGCCAGAAGGTGGCGAAGGCGACGATGGCCACCTCCATGCGCACGCCGAAACCGAAGCCCAGCATCGCAAGCGGGATCAGCGCGACCGACGGCACGGGGCGCAGCACCTCGATGGACACGGCGCCCAGCTGCGCCGCACGGCGCGAGAGCCCGAGCACCAGCCCGAGTGCAATGCCGAGCACCGCACCCAGCAGCAGGCCCAGCGCCGCCGTGCCCAGCGTGAAGCCCGTGGCCTGCCAGAGCGAGCCGTCCATGGCCGCGCCGACGAAGGCCTTGGCCGCTGCGCTCGGCGGCGCCAGCGCATCGCTGCCCAACGCCGCCGCGCGCCGCGCGTACCACTCGAAGGCGCCGACCAGCAGCGCGGGAAACACCCACGGCCGCAACCAGCGCAAGAGGCGGCCTTCAGTCATGGCCTTGCTCGATGAAGGCGAACAGCTCACGCCGCAACTGCAGGTACTCCGGATGCTCCTTGGTCGTCAGCTGGTCGCGCGGGCGCGGGATCTTCACGTCGATCATCCGCGCCAGACTCGGCCGCCCCGGCCCGGGGTTGGCCTGCAGCGCGATCACGCGGTCGCCGAGGTAGATGGCTTCTTCGAGGTCGTGCGTGACGAACAGCACCGTGAGCCCGTCGTCGCGCACCAGCCGCGCGAGCTCGTCCTGCAGGCTCTGGCGCGTGAGTGCATCGAGCGCGCCGAAGGGCTCGTCCATCATCATCAGCTCGGGTTTCTGCGCGAGGCAGCGGGCAATCTGCGCGCGCTGCTGCATGCCGCCCGACAGCTGCACCGGAAACTTGTGCGCGTGCTTGGCGAGCCCGACCTTGCCGAGCACGTCGGCAATGCGCGGCGCGCGCTCGGCCGCGGGCACGCCGGCCGCTTCAAGTGCGAGGCTCACGTTGCCTTCGACCGTGCGCCACGGCAGCAGCGCGCGGCCGTAGTCCTGGAACACGAAGGCCACTTCGCGTGAGGGCGCCGTCATCGGCACGCCCTTGCGCCGCACCTCGCCGGCACTGGCGGTGACGAGGCCGCTGGCTGCGCGCAGCAGCGTGGTCTTGCCACAGCCGCTCGGGCCGACGATGCACACGAACTCGCCGCGCGCCACGTCGAACGAGGTGGGCGACAGGATCTCGCGCCCGCCGAGGCGGATGGTGACGCCGTCGAAGCGCAGGAAGGAATCGGCGGCCGCGCTCACTTGGCGATCAGCTTCGCAACGTCGATGTTCGTCTTGAGCATGTCCTGCTCCTTCATGAGCCCGGTCCAGTAGCCCAGCTGCTTGTCGGTGACGACCGGGCCGGGCGGCGAGACCTGCACCTTGGCCAGCACCTCGGGCGGCAGCTTGATGTACTTGCCGATCGCTGTGCGCACCTTGGCGTCGTTCTTCGGCTGCTGGATGAAGGCGCCGGCCTCGACCAGCGCCTCGCGGAAGGCGCGCGCGGTGGCGGGGTTCTTTGCCACCCACTCGCGCTTGGCCGCATGCACGATGGTCTGGTTGTTCTCGGGCAGGAAGGTCGAGTAGTACGAGGCCACGTAGCCCGCGCCGCTCTCGGTGATGCGGCTCATGAACGGGTCGGCCGACACCACCGCATCGACCGAGCCGCCGCGCAGCAGGTCGGCATGCTGCGGGAACGCGGCCTCGATGAAGTTGACCTTGCGGTAGTCGACGCCGCTGTCCTTCAGCCACGCGCGGAAGGTCACGTGCAGGAAGGCGCCGAGCCCCGGCACGCCGATCTTCTTGCCCACGCAGTCCTGCGCGTTCTTGATGCCCGAGCCCGCGCGCGCCACGAGGCCGAAGCCCGTGATCGTCTTCGAGGTGAGGCCGCCGCCGGCCACCAGCACGAGGTCGAGCCCGCCATCCACGGCCTGCAAGAACACCGAAGGCGTGGGCCCGCCGATCTGCAGCGAGTCGGACTGCAGCGCAGCCGGGATGGTGGAGTTCAGCGGAATGAACTTCAGCTCCACGTCGAGGCTGCGCTTCTTGAAGTAGCCCTCTTCGGCCGCCACGAAGACCGAGGCGAAGTCGGTCACCGCCGTGTAGCCGAACACGATCTTCGGGTGGGCCTGCTGGGCGCGCGCAGGCAACGAGGCGGTGGCCGATGCGGCCGCGAGCGCCGACAGCAGGGTGCGTCTTTTCATCATGGCTGGGGTCTCCTGGGGATGGTCTTTTTCGTGCGTGAGGGCTTGGCGGCGGCGGCCTTGGCGGCCGCTTTCGGTTTCGGCAGCGCGGCGCGCAGGCCGCCGGCGATGAAGTTCACGAGCATCGGCGCCACGGCCGGGTCGGCGCGCGTGTTCTCGCCGCGCGAGAGCCGTTCGATGCGGCTGTCGGTCAGGTGGTGCAGCAGCGCGCCCAGCGCGAACTGGTAGCCCCATGCGACCTGGCTGCGCGTGGCGTGCGGCAGCGCCACGTGCAGTGCGTCGATGTAGGCTTCGGCCAGCGGGTCGAAGTAGCCGCGCAGCACGCGGTCGGCTTCCTCGGTGGCGTGGTACAGCTCGCGCGCCACCAGCAGCGCGTAGTACTCGCCCTCGGTGCTCGCGCGCAGCGCCAGCACGGGCGCGGTGAAGGCCTCGATGATGCGCGGCAGCGTGCGCGCGTCGTCGGGGTCGATGGTCACGGCCGCGAGGCGCGCCAGCCGCTCGTCGATGCTGTGGCTCCAGTGCTCGAAGATCGCGTGGAACAGCTCGTGCTTCGGGCCGAAGTAGTAGCCCACCAGCGCGAGCGGCACGCCGGCTTCTTCGGCGATCTGGCGGATCGTCACGGCGTGGTAGCCGTGCTGTGCGAAGAGCTTCTCGGCCGCCAGCAGGATCGCCTGGCGGCGGTCGGGCCGGGCGGCCTCGGGCGCGACGGTCGAGGCGCGTGATGCAGGCGAGGCGCTGCGTTTTCGGGCCGGCGGTGTGCGAGCGTTCATGGGGGCGTATTGAACGGCTGTACAAAAATGTTGAACACACGTACAAACCCTGAGGTCAACCCTCATTGAGCACGGCCGTTCGCGGCGCTACGCTCGTGGCATGCCCGCTCCCAACATCCCCCAGATCCGCCTTTATCAGAACTGGCTGCGCGACACGCGCGGCCTGGCCTTCGACAGCTACGACGCGCTGTGGCGCTGGTCCGTCACCGACCTGGACGCCTTCTGGCAGAGCATCTGGGACTACGCCGGCCTGCGCTCGCCCACGCCGCACACAGCGGTGCTCGCCGAACGCCGCATGCCCGGTGCGCGCTGGTTTCCCGGTGCGCAGGTCAACTACACGCGCGAGGTGCTGCGCCACGCCGACGCGGCCCATGCGGCCGGCCTGCCCGCCATCGTGAGCGACAACGAACGCGGCGAGGTGCGCGAGCTGTCGTGGCCCGAACTGCGCCGGCAGGTGGCCGCGGTGGCGCTCACGCTGAAGTCGCTCGGCGTGCGCCGCGGCGACCGCGTGGCCGCCTACATGCCGAACGTGCCCGAGACCATGGTGGCGTTCCTCGCGTGCTCCAGCATCGGCGCGGTATGGAGCGTGTGCGCGCCCGACATGGGCACGGCCGCCGTGGCCGACCGCTTCCGCCAGATCGAACCCACGCTGCTGATCGCGGTCGACGGCGTGCACTACGGCGGCAAGCCGCTGGACCGCAGCACCGTGCTGCAGGAGTTGCGCGGCCAGCTGCCGAGCGTGCAGAAGCTGCTGCTCGTGCAGTCGCCCTTTGCCGCGAACGCGGTGGCGCACGACGTCGAATGGCAGCAGGCCATCGCGCGCGACGATGCCGAAGTCGCAGCCTTCGAGCCCGAGTGGCTGCCCTTCGACCACCCGATCTGGATCGTCTATTCGAGCGGCACCACCGGCCTTCCCAAGCCCATCGTGCACGGGCAGGGCGGCATCCTGCTGACCATGCACGCCTGCGGCCTGCACAACGACGTGGGCGCGAGCTACGGTGCCAACAACTTCGGCGAGCGCTACCACTGGTACAGCTCCACGGGCTGGGTGATGTGGAACTCGCAGCTCTCGGGCCTGGCCTTCGGCGCCACCATCTGCATCTACGACGGCAACCCGGCGGGCAGCAAGGACAAGCCCGACTGGGGCGTGCTGTGGCGCTTCGTGGCGAAGCACCGCGTCACCTTCTTCGGCGCGGGCGCGGCCTACTTCACCAACTGCATGAAGGCGGGGCTCGTCGCGAAAGACTGCGGCGACCTGTCGCGCGTGCGCGCGCTCGGCAGCACCGGCTCGCCGCTGCCCGACGAGGTGCAGCGCTGGGGCTCGCAGCAGATCCTCGACGCGGGCTCCAAAGAGGTGTGGTGGTGCAACATCTCGGGCGGCACCGACTTCTGCGGCGCCTTCGTCGGCGGCAACCGCGAGCTGCCCGAAGTGCCGGGCCAGATGCAGTGCCGCGAACTCGGCCACGCGGTCGAGGCCTGGAACGAGCAGGGCCAGCCGGTCATCGGCGAGGTCGGCGAGCTGGTGTGCACGCAGCCCATTCCGTCGATGCCGCTGTACTTCTGGGGCGACGAAGGCAATGCGCGCTATGTGTCGAGCTACTTCGACACCTACCCGGGCGTGTGGCGCCACGGCGACTGGATCAAGATCGGCAGCGACGGCGGCTGCATCATCTACGGCCGCAGCGACGCCACCATCAACCGCCAGGGCCTGCGCATGGGCACCAGCGAAATCTACAGCGCGGTCGAAGGCCTGCCCGAGGTGCTCGACTCGATGGTGGTCGACCTCGAGTACCTGGGCCGCGACAGCTACATGCCGCTGTTCGTGGTGCTGCGCCCCGGCGTGGCGCTAGACGACGCGATGCGCACGCGCATCAACAATGCGATCAAGACCTCGCTGTCGCCGCGCTTCGTGCCCAACGACATCTTCCAGGTGGCCGAGATTCCGCGCACGCTGTCGGGCAAGAAGCAGGAGCTGCCGATCAAGAAGCTGCTGCTGGGCCAACCGATCGAGAAGGTCGTGAACCGCGAGGCGATGGCAAACCCCGGCAGCCTGGACTGGTATGTGGCTTTCGCCGCGCAGCGGGCCTCCGCATAATGGGGCGATGAAAAGACGCACCAGCCTCCTCATGCTCTCCGCCGTTGCCGGCGCCTCCGTCCTGAGCGCTTGCGCGGGCGGCTCGCCCGGCACGCCGGCCCAACCCGCCGCCGCACCGCTGCGGGTGACGGGCACCGTGGCCTACCGCGAGCGCATCGCACTCGACCCCGCGGCCGAAGTGCGCGTGCAACTGCTCGACGTGTCGCGCATGGACGCGCCCTCGGTCGTGCTCGCCGAGCAGCGCATTCCCGCCAACGGCAAGCAGCCGCCCTTCGCCTTCGAGCTCAGCGTCGATGCCGCGCGCATCGACCCGCGCATGCGCTACGCCGTGGCGGCACGCATCACGCGCGGCGAGCAGCTGCTGTTCATCAACGACACGCAGTATTCGGTGCTCACGCAGGGCAACGGCACCACCGCCAACCTGATGCTGGTGCGCGTGGC
The DNA here is from genome assembly GCF_058787635.1 of Variovorax sp. FW305-3-2-15-B-LB1. Classification (NCBI taxonomy): domain Bacteria; kingdom Pseudomonadati; phylum Pseudomonadota; class Betaproteobacteria; order Burkholderiales; family Comamonadaceae; genus Variovorax; species Variovorax sp. FW305-3-2-15-B-LB1. The sequence goes on from NZ_JBYSZY010000020.1 coordinate 50,627, forward strand.
CACGCCACCGCCGCCGCCGCGTCCCTCGCGCTGATCGACCGACCCGCGCGACAGGCTCGCGCGGATCAGATCAGGTCAGCAATTCGTGGAGCACCATGCGCGTCTGCCGGCCGCGCAGCTCCACCAGCTCTTCGATGCGCCGCGTGGCCAGCCGGCCGTTCAGGGCCGCGTAGGTGACTTCCGAGATCAGCATGCGCGTGCCCAGCTGGCGGTTCGCGCCTTCGATGCGGCTGGCCACGTTCACCACGTCGCCGAACGCCGTGTACGACAGCCGGTCGTTCGAGCCCAGCACCCCCGCCACCACCACGCCCGTGTGAATGCCGATGTGCGTGCGGAACTCGGGCAGGCCCTGTTCGGCCCACTGCCGGTTGAGCTGGTGCATCTCGACGTGCAGCTCGAGCGCGGCGCAGCAGGCCTTGTACTCGGCGTCTTCCAGGTCGGCCGGCGCGCCCCACAGCACCATGATGCCGTCGCCGATGAACTTGTCGATCACGCCGCCGTGGCGCGCGAACACCGCGGCCGCGAGGTTGAAGTACTCGGTCAGCTGGCGCACCAGCACATCGGCCGCGATCGATTCGGAGATCGACGTGAAGCCTTCCACATCGGTGAACATCACCGTCACCTGGCGCGGCGAGCCGTTGGGTGCGAGCGCGTGGCCCTGTGCCACCAGCTGGTTGATCACGTCCACCGGCACGAACTTGCTGAAGGCCTTGAGGCTGCGCGCCGAGTCGTCGAGCGCCTGGTCCAGGTGCTGGATCTCGAGCACGCGGCTGGGCTCGCGCGGCAGGTTGTCGAGCTCGAGGCGGCCGATGCGGTGCGCGATGCGCGACAGGTTCTCGACCGGTGCCGTCACCAGCTTCGACAGCTTGAGCGACATGTACAGCGCCAGCCCCAGGAACACCAGCGCCAGCAGCAGCGACCACGCCACCGCGCGGCGCAGGCCACCCAGCAGCACGTCTTCGGGCACCCAGCTGACCAGCTGCCAGCCGGTGGCGGGAATGCGCGAGGCCTGCACCAGGTAGCGCCGGCCTTCGTGGCTGAAAGCGAAGGCCTTGTCGCTGCCGCTGCCGGCGATGCCGTCGGCCACCATCTGTGCGTTCAGTGCGCCGAGCGCGCCCGTGGGCGCTTCCAGCGTGTGCAGCACGCCCGGCATGTCGCTGCGCGCGAGCACCTTGTGGTCGGCACTCAGCAGCGCGCTGTTGCCGTTGCCGTTGCGGCTGAACAGGCGCACGAACTCCGACAGCCGGCCCAGCGACACGTCGCCCGCCACCACCATCGCCTGCGGGCTGCCCTCGGCCTGGCGGCGCTGGCTGGGCAGCGCGTAGGTCACGCCCAGCTCCTGCGCGGCGGCGAACACATAGGGGACGGTCCAGACCGGCCCCTGCGTCTTGCGCGCCTGCACGAACCAGCTGCGCTGCGTCGGGTTGTAGTTGCTGCGGTAGGCCTCCACGCGCTGCGTGGCAAAGCGCTGCTGCACGTCGGCCTCGGAGCCCAGCGGCAGCTTGTACTGCCAGGTCTCGGTGGTGAAGCCGTCGCCGCGCGCGATGTGCCGGATCGCCGGCACGGGGTAGCGCAGCGCCATCAGCATCTTGCCCTCGACGTTCGCCACGTAGACGCTGTCGAGTTCGGGCGACTGCTGCAGCAGCGTCCACAGGAGCTCGGCCGTGCGGTCCACGTTCTCGCCCGCGGGCGTGAGGCTGGGCGAGCTGCCGATCGCGCCGACCGCCGACTCGGCCTTGGCCAGGAAGGCCAGCACCTTGTCTTCAGTGCGGTCGTGGTTCGACTTGTGCGCCGAGGTGCCGATCGTCGTCACCAGCCGCTGCGAGCCCCAGTAGCCCAGCGTGACCAGCAGCAGCGACTGCGCGAGCGCCACGGCACTGACGATGGAGCCGACATCGACCCGGAAGCGACGCGGGCGTCTGGGCGGGGGACTCTCGGCGGTGGAAGGGGACGGGGATGGTGGCACCGGCGTGGTGACGTGCGCGAAAGACGGGCGACCCGTCCCATCCGGAGGCCCGGACGATTCCTTGTACATACAGCTCCCTGACGACAACTCGGAACGGACCCCGGCTCCTCCTCACGAGGTCGTGGTCCGGCGTCCGGAGGGGGTTGCGGGGCCGATCGTGTACGCCGGCCATCCTGGCAATCCCCCGGATGCGCGCGGGATTTTCGCCTGTATTTGGTACATGTGTGCAACTTTGCACGCTTGGTGCGATGTTGCTGCGCCCGAGGGCTTGATTGCGAACGGACGTTCGTTCTATTCAGCGCGCGTCGTGAAAGATCAGGCCCAGCGTGTGGCGCTGTCCGCTGCGCACGCGGCTCACGCCGTGGCGCATCGTCACGCGGTAGCTGCCGCGTGTGCCCGCCACGGGCCGCTGGTTCACCGCGAAGATCACGGCCTCACCCTGCGCGAGCGACACCACCTCGGCGCGCGACTGCATGCGCGGGCGCTGCTCGGTCAGCACGAACTCGCCGCCCGTGAAGTCTTCACCGGGCCGGCTCAGCAGCACCGTGAGCTGCAGCGGAAATTGCAGGTCGCCATACAGGTCCTGGTGCAGGCAGTTGTAGTCGCCCTCGCCGTAACGCAGCAGCAGCGGGGTGGGGCGCAACTGGCCCGCCGCGTGGCAGCGCGCGAGGTAGGCCGCGTGGTCCGGCGGGTAGTCGGCCGGCTGGCCCATGGCCGCAGCCCAGGCATTGGCCAGCGGCGCGAGGCGTTCGTACAGCGCGCCGCGAAACGCCACGAGCCTGGACGGCAGCGGGTTCGCGAAGTACTGGTACTCGCCCTGGCCGAAGCCGTGGCGCTGCATGACCACGCGGCTACGAAAGCGCGCGCCCTCGTCGTACATGGCCGTGAGCGCGGCGCATTCCGCGGGCGTGAACAACGCTCCGGTGACGGCACAGCCGCGCGCGGCGAGGTCGGCATCGATGCGGGGCCAGTCGAGGGCGTGGATGCGGGCGGCGACGGAAGAACTCATGCGGGCAGTGTCGCGCGGTGGCGGGATGCGGGCTCGCCGTTTTCGGACGCGGGTTTCGGTGGGGCAGGGCCCGGCTTGAGCGATCATCCTGAAGACCCAGCCTGAAAGCATTCACATTCAATGAGCACCCAGAACCACACCCCTCAAGACACCGCCAACGACTGGCAACTCCCCTGGACCGGCGGCTGCCGCTGCGGCCAGGTGCGCCTGCGCATCACCGCACCGCCGCTGCTGGCCATGGCCTGCCACTGCACCGGCTGCCAGCGCATGAGCGCCAGTGCGTTCTCGCTGTCGTTGGCCATCCCCGCGCCGGGCTTCGAAGTGGTGTCGGGCGAGCCCGTCGTCGGCGGACTGCACGGCGAGGAGTCGCACCACTTCTTCTGCCCGCACTGCAAGAGCTGGATGTTCACGCGCACCGAGGGCATGGACTATTTCGTCAACCTGCGCGCCACCATGCTCGACCGGCACGAATGGGTCGCGCCCTTTGCGGAAACCTGGACCGACGAGAAGTTGCCGTGGGCCACGACGCCCGCGAAGCACAGCTTCGGCACCTTGCCTGCGATGGACGCCTTTCCGGCGCTGATCGAAGCCTATGCGCGGGAAGGCGCCCGGCCCGCGAAGGGCTGATCGCGCCGCGCTGGCCAGTTGCCGGCCCGCGCCTTTCATTCAGAGCGGCGCGATCGGAATGCAGATGTCGCATTCGAACGCGCTTGTCTTCTCGTCGAAGGCCATGTCGGGCGCGTAGTACTCGAACGCGGGCCGGCTGTCGAACTGGAAGCCGCTCGCGGGCAGCCAGTCGCGCATGAGGCGCGTCCATGCGTCGTTGATCTCTTCGGGCAGGCCCTGGAACCGCAGCGCGGCATAGCGTCCGCCCGGCAGCACCGTCTTCTGGAAGCCGCCATCGGGCACGAAATCGTCGGGCACTTCCACGCAGGCGTCGTAGCGCGAGTGCTCGGGCGCGGTGATGCTCGGGTCGTCGTGGCTGATGCCGTAGCGCGCATGCGACCACAGCTTGTGCGCGCCGATCCAGGGCGCGGCCTTCTCGGCCCAGAACGCGCCCACCGGCGCGCCGAACGGGCCGGTGTAGCGCAGGTAGGCGATGGTGACGGGAGAGCGGGTGATCAGCTGGACATTCACAGGTGGCTCCTCGTGCGCAGGATTGCGCGTTGGAGATCCATTCTTCGTGAAGCCGTGCAGGGCGATCTGATCAGGATTGCTATTGCGTGACGGGTCGTCGCAGGGCAAAGACCAGTCGTGCGATGCACGCCACGCGCTGGGCGCGCTGCCGAAATGCGCGCGGAACGCGCGGGTGAACGCCTCGCCCGAACCGAAGCCCACCGACACCGCCGCCTCGAGCACCGACAGGCGCGGCTGTGTCGCGAGCCGCAGCGCGGCCACCTCCACGCGGCGGCGCCGGATGTAGTCGCCCAGCGTCTCGCCGGCCCAGGCTGCGAAGAGGCGATGGAAGTGGTACGCCGAGAAATGCGCCACGTCGGCCAGCACCGCGAGATCGAGTGCCTCGTCCAGGTGGTCGTCGATGTGCGTCAGCACCTTGTGCATGCGCCATTCGTACTCGGAGCGGCTGTCGCGCGGCATGGCGCGCATTCTCAACCTTGGCGGGCCTGCGCGAGCAACCAATCACTGAACAACTTCAACAACGGCCGCTGATCCGCCCGCTCCGGCGTCACCAGGTAATAGCTGCGCTCCCCCGACAGCGCCCGCGGGCAGGCCACCACCAGCTCCCCGCGCGCCAGTTCGTCGGCCACCAGCATCGTCGGCATCAACGCGACCCCGAGCCCGTGTGAGGCCGCCGCGGCGAGGATCGAGAACAGCTCGTAGCGCGGGCCGCCGCGGGCGGTGGGGGCGTCGACCTGCTGCGCGTCGAACCACTGGCGCCAGCCGTCGGGGCGCGTGCTCTGCTGCAGCAGCGGCATCCGCGCGATGGCGGCGGGCGACACGGCCTTGCCGTGGGGCAGCAGCGAAGGGCTGCACACGGGCACCACGTCTTCATGCATGAGCAGCAGCGCGCGCGTGCCGGCCCAGTTCTCGACCTGCGCGGGCGTGCCGGCGTACAGCGCGGCGTCGAACTCCGCGTCGGCAAAGAGGAAGGGGCGGGTGCGCGTCTCGATGTGCACCACCACGTCGGGCTGCAGCGCCGCAAAACCGCGCAGGCGCGGCACCAGCCAGCGCGTGGCGAAGGTGGGCACCGCCGCCAGCGACAGCGACCCGCCTTCGCCCTGGTGCGCCATGGCGTCGAGCGTGTCGCGCTCCATGGCCTCCAGGCGGCGGGCGATCTGGCGCGCGTAGGCGGCGCCGCTGGCCGTGAGCGCCACGCCGTGCCGCGTGCGGCGGAACAGCGCCACGCCCAGGAAGGCCTCGAGCGCCCCGACCTGGCGCGACACCGCGCTCTGCGTGAGCGCCAGTTCCTGCGCGGCGCGCGTGTAGCTCTCGTGGCGCGCGGCGGCGTCGAAGCACACGAGGGTCTGCAGGGGCGGGATCTTGCGGCGCATGTATGCCGGAAGTGTATGACTGGCGGATTGGTTTCACCAGTAAATCAACAAGATGTGTCTCTCGAGATGTGCGTCAGACGCATATCTGGGTGAGGATTCATCGTTTGCGCCGGGCCTCCTGCGTGGCTACGATCGACCGCATTCCCCCTTCTTTTGTTTCTTCTTCCTTTTCCGGAGACATCCACATGGCCGCCAAAGCGCAATTCCACTGGGACGACCCCCTTCTTCTCGACCAGCAACTGACCGACGAAGAACGCATGATCCGCGACGCGGCCAACGCCTACTGCCAGGAGCGCCTGGCGCCCCGCGTCATCGAAGGTTTCCGCACCGGCGAAACCGACCCCGCCATCTTTCGCGAAATGGGCGCGCTCGGCCTGCTCGGCCCGACGATCCCCGAGCAGTACGGCGGCCCCGGCCTGAACTACGTGGCCTACGGCCTGATCGCCCGTGAAGTCGAGCGCGTCGATTCGGGCTACCGCTCGATGGCCAGCGTGCAGAGCTCGCTGGTGATGGTGCCGATCTTCGAATTCGGCACCGAAGCGCAAAAGCAGAAGTTCCTGCCCAAGCTCGCCACCGGCGAATGGATCGGCTGTTTCGGCCTGACCGAACCCGACCACGGCTCCGACCCCGGCAGCATGGCCACGCGCGCCAAGAAGGTGCCGGGCGGCTACGCGATCAGCGGCTCGAAGATGTGGATCAGCAACTCGCCCATCGCCGACGTGTTCGTGGTGTGGGCCAAGGAAGTCAGCGAAAGCGGCACCGTCGGCCCGATCCGCGGCTTCGTGCTCGAAAAGGGCATGAAGGGCCTGACCGCTCCCGCCATCCACGGCAAGGTCGGCCTGCGCGCCAGCATCACCGGCGAAATCGTGATGGACGGCGTGTTCTGCCCTGAAGAAAACGCGTTCCCCGAAGTGCAAGGCCTCAAGGGTCCGTTCACCTGCCTGAACAGCGCCCGCTACGGCATCTCGTGGGGCGCCATCGGTGCCGCCGAAGACTGCTGGCACCGCGCCCGCCAGTACACGCTGGACCGCAAGCAGTTCGGCCGCCCGCTCGCCGCCAACCAGCTCATTCAAAAGAAGCTGGCCGACATGCAGACCGAGATCACGCTGGGCCTGCAAGGCAGCCTGCGCCTGGGCCGCATGAAGGACGAAGGCATCGCCGCAGTGGAAATCACCTCGATCATGAAGCGCAACAACTGCGGCAAGTCGCTGGACATCGCCCGCATGGCGCGCGACATGATGGGCGGCAACGGCATCAGCGACGAGTTCGGCGTGGCGCGCCACCTGGTGAACCTGGAAGTGGTCAACACCTACGAAGGCACGCACGACATCCACGCGCTCATCCTGGGCCGCGCCATCACCGGCATCGCCGCTTTCGCGAACTGATCAGACGCATGAGCACCAAGCCCGCAGCACTCGACGGCATCAAGGTCCTCGATCTGTCCCGCGTGCTCGCGGGCCCGTGGTGCACGCAGATCCTCGCGGACCTGGGCGCCGACGTCGTCAAGATCGAACGCCCTGGCGTCGGTGACGACACGCGCACCTGGGGCCCGCCCTTCGTGAAAGACGCGAACGGCCACGACACCGACCAGGCCAGCTACTTCACCTCTTGCAACCGCAACAAGCGCTCGGTCACCATCGACATGGCCACGCCCGAAGGGCAGGCGCTGCTGCAGCAGATGGCGGCGCAGGCCGACATCGTGGTCGAGAACTTCAAGACCGGCGGCCTGAAGCAGTACGGCCTCGACCAGGAAAGCCTGCGCGCGGCCAACCCGCGCCTCATCTACTGCAGCGTGACCGGCTTCGGCCATGACGGCCCCTACGCCGAGCGCGCGGGCTACGACCTGATGATCCAGGCCATGACCGGCATGATGAGCATCACCGGCCGCCCCGACGGCGAACCCGGCGGCGGTCCGTTGCGCGTGGGCGTGGCGCTCACCGACCTGTTCACGGGCGTCTACGCCAGCACCGCCATCCTCGCGGCGCTGCAGGTGCGCGACCGCACCGGCGAAGGCCAGCACATCGACATGGCGCTGCTCGACGTGGGCATGGCCATCCTCGCCAACCAGGCGAGCGCCTTTCTCAACACCGGCAAGGCGCCGGGCCGCCAGGGCAACACGCACCCGAGCCTCGCGCCTTACCAGGACTTTCCGACGCAAGACGGTTCGATGCTGCTGGCCATCGGCAACAACGGCCAGTTCGCGCGCTTCTGCGAAGCCGCCGGCCACGCCGGGTGGGCCGCCGACGAACGCTTTGCGACCAACACGCTGCGCGTGAAACACCGCGGCGTGCTGATCCCGATGATGGAAGAACTCACGCGCACCCGCACCACCGCCGACTGGGTCGCGCTGCTCGAAGACAAGGCCGTGCCCTGCGGCCCCATCAACGACATCGCGCAGGCCTTCGACGACGCGCAGGTCCAGGCGCGCGGCCTGGCCGTCACGCTGCCGCGCGATGCGGGCGACGGCATTGCCAGCATCACCGGCGTGGCCAGCCCGCTGCGCCTCACGGCCACGCCGCCGGTGCTGCGCCGCGCACCGCCCGCGCTCGGACAGCACACGCAGGAGGTGCTGGCCGAGATGGGCGTCGACGCCTCGCGCTTCGAGGCATTGCGCGCGGCCGGGGTGGTCTGACACACTGGCGGGCATGACGCGCTCGCCTGCTTCGTCTCCTGTTGCTTCCGCAGCCGATGCGGCCCCGTTCGCGGTGCTGCGCATCGACCACGTCGTGCTGCGCGTGCGCGACGCCGCGCGGTCCATGGCCTTCTACTGCGACGTGCTCGGCTGCACGCTCGAGAAGCGCCGCGACGACCTCGGCCTCGTGCACCTGCGCGCCGGCAGCAGCCTCATCGACCTCGTCACGCACGACGGCAAGCTGGGCCGCCAGGGCGGCGCGCTGGCCGGGCGCGAGGGGCGCAACGTCGATCACCTGTGCCTGCGCATCGAGCCCTTCGACGAGGCCGCGATCCGCGCGCGCATGGCGCGGCACGGCGTGCCGGTGCAGGGCGAGGTGCAGAACAACTTCGGAGCCGAGGGCAGCGGCCCCTCGATCTACCTCGAAGATCCCGATGGCAACGGCGTTGAGTTGAAGGGGCCTGCGGCCTAGCCGCCGCGCCCCATCACCGCCACCGCGAACACCACCACGCCCAGCGCGAGGTTCAGCGTCACCAGCTGGCGCACGGTATTGAGCCGCGCGGCCGCCACGGGCCAGGCGCTGTCGTCCACCGCGCGGCGCAGGGCGCGGAACACCGAGGCGCGGATGTAGACGTAGATCGCCGCCATCACGAGCGCGATGCCCATCATGGCCTCGACGCGCCAGTGCACTGCGCGAAAGCCGCCGGTCGCGAGGATCATCGCGAAGCCGCTCACGAACAGCAGCGTGACCGACGCGTCCACCCCGATGAAGAAGCGCCGCAGCGTCGCGGCCATCATGCGTAGGCGCAGCGGCGGCTCCAGCGTGGCGACGGCGGCGGGGCGCACCGCAAAGTGCATGACGGCCATGCCGCCGACCCAGAAGGCGGCGCACAGCAGGTGAATGAAGAGGGGAGCGAGGTAGGACATGGGCTCCGATCAGAACACCGAACCGTGCGCGCACGCAACGCAAGCCCCCATGCCCTTCAACCCGTCGCGCCGCGCCCGCGCGTGCTCGCACGGGGCTTGGCGGTGCCTGTGCCCGCGATCGAGTCGGCATAGCGCTTCATGTCCGCCACCACCTGCCGCAGCAGCGTCGCCGCGGCCGGCGGCAGCAGGCGGCCGTGGCGCGACACGATGTGCGAGCGCCCCTGCGACAGCAGCGGGTTCTTCATCGGCAGCTCGACCAGCGACGGGTGGTCGGCATTGGGCGTGAGCGAGATGCGCGTGCCCAGCGTGTAGCCCAGGCCCGCCGACACGAAGTGGCCCAACGCGCTGAACGAGGTGGTGGTCAGCAGCGCGGGCAGCCGCACGCCCTCGCTGATCTCGGCCGCCTCGATGTGCTGGCGCACGCCGAAGTTGCGGTGCAGCGTGGCGCCGGGGTAGGGCAGCAGGTCGGCCAGCTTCAGCGGGCGCCCGAGCTGCGCGAGCGGGTGCGAGCCCAGCACCATGGCCTGGATCGGCTGCGCGTGCGACTGGTGCGAGGTGAGCCGCTCGTCCTTCGGCGGCTGGAACAGCATGCCGATGTGGGCACGTTCCTCGATCACGCGGCGCACGATTTCGTCGGTGCTGGCGACGTCGAGGTTCACCGTGATCTTCGGGTGGCTGGCCATGAAGATGCGCAGGCTGTGCCGCATCAGCCAGTCGACATAGCCTTCGCCGGCCACGATGTCGATGTGGCCGCTCTCGATCTTGCGGATGCTGTCCATCTGCGCCAGCAGGTGCTGCTTCTGCCCCTGCTGCCTTCGCACGTAGCCGGCCAGCAGCTGGCCCGCGTCGGTGGGCACCACGCCGCGTCCGTGGCGCTCCAGCAGCGGCAGGCCGCACTCGGTCTCCAGGATGCCGATGGCGCGGCTCACGGCCGACGGGTCCATGTCGAGCACGTCGGCCGCGCCGCGCACCGAGCCGCTGTCGAGCACCTGCATGAAGTAGCGCACCCGGCGGGTGTCGAGCTTGTCGTCCATGGCGGTCGTCTCCGAGTGTTGCATTCAATGCAACGAATATCCTTATTTGCAGTCATTGATGCAAGAGGCTTGCCGCCCGAAACTCGCCGGCACCCCTCGAACACCCTCCACCCATGACCTCCGCCGCCTCCACGATTGCAGCCGTCGCGCCGTCCACCGCCGCCGGCAAACTCAAGCTCCTCGTCGTCACCCTGGTCCTCGTGGCCGTGGCCGAACTCATCGGCCCGACGCAGTTCAGCGTCGGCCCCGGCAAGGTGGTGCTGCTGCCGATGCTGTGGGCGCTGCTCATGGCCGCCGCCTGGGGCATCGCGCACCGGCGCGTGCCGGGCGTGGTGCGCGTGGCCACGGCGCAGCAGTCGCTGGCCGGCGGCCTGCTCAACGCGGGCCTGCTGCTGTTCGTGGTGAAGCTGGGCCTCACGGTCGGCGCCGCGCTGCCGCAGGTCAAGCAGGCCGGCTGGGCGCTGCTGTTCCAGGAGTTCGGCCACGCGCTGGGCACCCTGGCGCTGGGCCTGCCGCTGGCGCTGCTGCTGGGCATCAAGCGCGAGGCCGTGGGCGCCACCTTCTCGGTGGGCCGCGAGGGCAACCTCGTGATCATCGGCGAGAAGTACGGCATGGCCTCGCCCGAAGGCCGCGGCGTGCTGGCCGAGTACATCACCGGCACCGTGCTGGGCGCGCTCTTTATTGCGATGCTGGCGGGCTTCATCGCCAGCCTGCACATCTTCGACCCGCGCTCGCTGGCCATGGGCGCCGGCGTGGGCTCGGGCAGCCTGATGGCGGCGGCGCTGGGCGCCATCGCCGCGCAGAGTCCGCCCGAGATGCTGCCGCAGCTCACGGCGATTGCCGCCGCGTCGAACCTGCTGACCACCGTGGCCGGCTTCTACTTCACGCTGTTCCTGTCGCTGCCGCTGTGCTCGTGGCTCTACGGCAAGCTGGAGCCGGTGCTGGGCCGCTTCTCGAAGCATGGCGCACAACAGGGCGCTGCCGTGGACGCAGGCGCGAACGTCTCGAGCGCCGACGTGGCCCACGCCGCGCCGACGTCGCTGCGCGACACGCTGCTGGCCTGGCTGGTGGTGGGCGGCGGCGTGCTCATCGGCAATGCCGTGACCTACAAGGTGCCGGTGCTGGTGTCGCTCGAAGGCGTGCTCGCCGTGGTGGCGATTGCCGGCGCGGTCGAAGCCATCAAGCGCTTCGTGCCGCGCCTGCCGATGGTGCTGGTGCTCTCGGTGGTGGCCACCGTGGTCGGCATCCCGGGCCTGTTCCCGTTCTCCGACGCGCTGATCGCGATCACCGCCAAGCTCAACTTCCTGGCCTTCACCACGCCAGTGCTGGCGCTGGCCGGCTTCTCGGTCGCCAAGGACCTGCCCGTGTTCCGCCGCCTCGGCTGGCGCATCGTGGTGGTGTCGCTCACCGCGACGGCCGGCACCTTCCTCGGCGCCACGTTCATCGCCGAGTTCTTCCACTGATTTCATCCTACGAGAGATTCACGCCATGTACCGCGACCCCGAGATTGCCGAAGACACCCGTGCCCGCATGCTCAGCTGGCGCCGCGACATCCACGCCAACCCCGAGACCGCCTTCGAGGAACACCGCACCGCCAACGTGGTGGCCAACGCGCTGATGCTCATGGGCCTGCCCGTGCACCGCGGCCTGGCCGGCACCGGCGTGGTCGGCACGCTGAAGAACGGCGAGGGCCCCAGCATCGCGCTGCGCGCCGACCTCGACGCGCTCAACATGCAGGAGCTCGGCACGCAGGCGCATGCCTCCAAATGCGTCGGCAAGATGCACGCCTGCGGCCATGACGGCCACACGGCCATGCTGCTGGGCGCGGCCGAGCACCTGTCGCGCCACAAGCCTTTCCAGGGCACGGTGCACTTCGTGTTCCAGCCTGCCGAGGAAAACGAAGGCGGCGGCCGCGTGATGGTGGAAGAGGGCCTGTTCGAGCAGTTCCCGGCCGACGCCGTCTACGGCATGCACAACTTCCCGAGCCTGCCGCGCGGGCGCTTCGCGATCCGCAAGGGCACCATGACGGCCTTTCTCGACACCTTCGAGATCGTCATCACCGGCAAGGGCGCCCACGGCGCCATGCCCGAGACCGGCATCGACTCGGTGGTGATCTCGGCCCAGCTCATCAACGCGCTGCAGACCATCGTGAGCCGGCGCACCGGCGCCACCGACGCGGCCGTGGTCAGCGTCACGCAGATCCACGGCGGCGACACCTGGAACGTCATTCCCGAGACCGTGGTGCTGCGCGGCACCGTGCGCACGCTCGACGCGGCCATCCAGGACAAGACCCAGGCGGCGATGCAGCAGATCTGCGACGGCGTGGCCGCCACGCACGGCGCCAAGGTGGCGCTCGAATATCGCCGCGGCTACCCCGGCGTGGTCAACACGCCGGCCGAGACCGACGCGGCCATCGCGGCGGCGGCCAGCCTGGTCGACCTCGAACAGGTGCACACCGACATCCCGCCCGCCATGGGCTCGGAAGACTTCGCCTTCATGCTGCAAAAGCGCCCCGGCGCCTACATCGGCATCGGCGCGGGCGAGGGCCCGAACGACCCGAACGTGCACAACCCGTACTACGACTTCAACGACAACATCCTGCCTCTCGGTGCGGCCTACTGGGTGGCGCTGGTCAAACAGCAGCTTCCGGTCGCATGATGCGCTGATGCTCTCCGCCTTCGACATCTTCAAGATCGGCATCGGGCCGTCCAGTTCGCACACCGTCGGACCGATGCGCGCCGCGCTGCTGTTCGCGCAATCGCTCGAACGGCGCGGCCTGCTCGCGCAGGTGGCGCGGCTGCACGTCGACCTGTTCGGCTCGCTCGGCGCCACCGGCCACGGCCACGCGACCGACCAGGGCGTGATCCTGGGGCTCTTCGGCGACGCGCCCGACACCGTGCGGCCCGAGACCGTGCAGCCGCGCCTGGACGCGCTGCGCCGCACCGGCCAGCTGAGCCTGCTGGGCACCACGCCCATCGCCTTCGACCGCGTGCGCGACATCGCCTTTCGCGGCGAAGAGTCGCTGCCCGAACACCCGAACGCGATGCGCTTCACGGCCTTCGCGGCCGACGGCGGCACGCTGGCCGAAGGCACCTACTTCTCGGTCGGCGGCGGCTTCGTCGTCGAGGGCGGGCAGGCGGTGGCGCAAACGGCCGCCGCCGCAGCGGCCGTGCCGCATCCCTTCACGACCGGCGACGAACTCATGGCGCAGTGCCGCGCGCACGGCATCTCCGTGGCCACGCTGGTGCTGCGCAACGAATGCGTGTGGCGGCCCGAGGCCGACGTGCGCGCGGGCCTGCTGCGCATCTGGGGCGTGATGCAGCAGTGCGTGCAGCGCGGCTTCGGCATCGACAACCCGCTGGCCGCGCAGGCGCTGCCCGGCCCGCTGCGCATGCGCCGCCGCGCGCCCGAGCTGCACCGCGAGCTGCTGGCGCAGGCCGGCGCGGCCGATCCGCTCGCGGCCATGGACTGGGTCAACGCCTTCGCGATGGCGGTGAACGAGGAGAACGCGGCCGGCGGCCGTGTCGTCACCGCGCCCACCAACGGCGCGGCCGGCGTGGTGCCCGCCGTGATGCATTACTACCAGCGCTTCGTGCCGCAGGCCAGCGACGAGGGCATCGTCGACTTCCTGCTCACCGCAGCGGCCATCGGCATGCTCTACAAGACCAACGCCTCCATCTCGGGCGCCGAGGTCGGCTGCCAGGGCGAGGTCGGCGTGGCCTGCTCGATGGCGGCCGGCGCGCTCGCCGCCGTGCTCGGCGCCACGCCCGCGCAGGTCGAGAACGCGGCCGAGATCGGCATGGAACACAACCTGGGCCTGACCTGCGACCCGGTCGGCGGCATGGTGCAGATTCCCTGCGTGGAGCGCAACGCGATGGGCGCCGTGAAGGCCATCAACGCCTCGCGCATGGCGCTGCGCGGCGACGGCAGCCACTACGTCTCGCTCGACGCCGTGATCCGCACCATGAAGCAGACCGGCGAGGACATGAAGTCCACGTACAAGGAGACCTCGCTGGGGGGGCTTGCGGTGAACGTGGTGGAGTGCTGACGAAGGCTGCGTCAGAATGGCCGGCTCCCTGTCCTGAACACAGAAAGTCGAGGCCCCATGACCCGCACCGTCGCCGACAAGCGCGCCGCCTTCCGCGCCCTCCACGAACAAGGCTGCTTCGTCATTCCCAACCCCTGGGACACCGGCAGCGCGCGCTACCTCGAAGGCCTGGGCTACAAGGCGCTGGCCACCACCAGCTCCGGCTTCGCGTGGTCGCAGGGCCATGGCGACGGTGCCATGTCGCGCGACCAGATCCTCGCGCACCTGCGTGAACTCGTGGCCGCCACCGACCTGCCGGTGAACGCCGACTTCGAGAACGGCTTTGCCGTCGACGCGCAGGGCGTGGCCGAGAGCGTGCGCCTCGCGGTCGAGACCGGCGTGGCGGGCCTGTCGATCGAGGACTCGACCGGCAACCCCGACGATCCGCTGTTCCCCATCGACGTCGCGGTCGAGCGCCTGCGCGCCGCGCGCCGGGCCATCGATGCGGCGGGCGGCGACACGCTGCTCGTGGGCCGCGCCGAGAACTTCTTTGCCAACCGCCCCGACCTCGACGACACCATCGCGCGCCTGCGCGCGTACGCCGAGGCCGGCGCCGACTGCCTCTACGCGCCCGGCATCAAGACGCGCGAGCAGATCGCGGCCGTGGTGGCCGCCGTCGCGCCCAAGCCGGTCAACCTGCTGGTCGGCGCGACCAGCGAGCTCACGATGGCGGACATCGCCGCGCTCGGCGTGCGCCGCGTGAGCGTGGGCGGCGGCATGGCGCGCGCGGCCTGGGGCGGCTTCATCCGCGCCGCGCGCACGCTGGCCGAGCAGGGCCGCTTCGACGGCTTTGCCGATGCCACGCCGGGCACCGAGCTGAACGCCTTCTTCCGCCCGTTCGCCGACTAGTTTTCAGCACCGTGGACGCGCTGCTCGCCGAAATCCGCGCCTGCCGCGCATGCGAGGCGCATCTGCCGCTCGGGCCGCGCCCGATCGTGCAGGCCAGTGCGAGCGCGCGGCTGCTGATCGTCGGCCAGGCGCCCAGCCTCACGGTGCACCAGACCAGCGTGCCGTGGAACGACAAGAGCGGCGACCAGCTGCGCCGCTGGCTCGGCATCGACCGCGAGCTGTTCTACGACGCGGCGCGCATCGCCATCGTGCCCATGGGCTACTGCTACCCGGGCCGAGGCAAGAGCGGCGACCTGCCGCCGCGCAAGGAATGCGCGCCGCTGTGGCACGACCGCCTGCTGGCACAGATGCCGCACATCGCGCTGACCTTGCTCATCGGCCAGTACGCGCAGCGCCACTTCCTCGGCAAGGCCGCGCGCGGCGGCGTGACGGAAACCGTCGAGGCCTTTGCCGACTACGCGCCGCGCTTCGTCCCGCTGCCGCATCCGTCGCCGCGCAACACCGCTTGGTTCCAGCACCACCCGTGGTTCGAGAACGACGTGTTGCCAGTGCTGCGGGAACGTGTCCAGCAGGCGCTCAGCGCGCCTTCTTTTTAGGGGCCGACGGCCGCCTCGGCGGTTTCGCTTCGAGCACCAGCTCGGCCGGCAACGCATCGTTCCACGACTCGGTGAAGTAGGCGCGGTCGCTCGGCACCAGCTGCGGCAGCACCTCGCGCAACAGGCCCAGCGAGTGCTCGGCCGCTTTCAGGTCGCCCGCGTGCGCCGCGTACCACGCGTGCTCGAACAGCAGGCTGCCCTGCTGCAGGCCGGGGTAGCGGCGTCGCCCGGCCTGGTGGTCGGCCAGCCGCGCCTGCGCCACGTCGACCCAGCGCGCGGGCCAGTTCGCGGTGTCGAAGGCGTCGGCGAGCGGACCCGCGAGCTTCGACATCGCGGCCGGGTCGAGCGGCTTTTGCGCGCGGAACTGCGCGAGCGTGGGTTGCGCGTCGGGCCGGCAGTGGCCGCGCGCGATGCGCATCAGATAGATCGCGTTCCATGCCGAGCGGCCCTGGCCGTCGGTGTGGCCGCACAGCCATTCGCTGAAGGCGATCCACTGCACCGCGCGGCGCGTGGTGTCGGCCCGGTGGCCGTCGTGCGCGAGCGCCGGCAGGTCGCCCAGGCCCACGCGGTCGAACAGCCACGCGGCCATGCCCATGTTGGCCGCCACGTGCTGGGCGGCATCGAAGGAGTGCGACTCGAAGGCCGCCGCCAGTGCCTCGCCGAAGCGCTGCAGCGACTCTTCGGCGAGTGCCGCGGCGGCCGGGCGGTCGTCGGCGGCCAGCGCGAGGGCGCGCGAGCGGCAGGCCAGCGCCCACAGGTTGCACCACTCGAAGCGCACGTCGGGGTGGTGGCGCAGCACCAGCGCGCGCGCCGGGTCCTCGGCCATGCCGCCCAGCAGCGACTGCGCCAGCGGCAGGTCGCGCGCGGTGTAGGCGCACCAGGCCGAGACGATGCACTCCATCGCGCCCAGGTAGTCGTTGCCCGCCACGTGGTGCGCGAGCCGCTGTTTCTTGAGCGCCTGCAGCCGCCGGCGCGCCTGTTCGTTGTCGCCGAGCCGGCGCCACAGCATGGCCTCGTTGAGCGTGACCAGCGCGCGCTGGAAGTCGCTCGCGGCCAGCGTGCCGGCCAGACGGATGGACTCAAGCGCGCTGCCGTTGCCGTTGCCGCCCGCCACCGGCGACATCAGCCGGCCTTGCCGCGCGGCCTGCTGCGAGGCGACCAGCTGCTTCCAGAAAGCGGCGTCCTGCAGGTGCACGGCGTCGGGCGGCGTGATCGTGCCGGCGGCCTGCGCCTTGCGCGAACGCAGGCCGAGGAACGACGCCACCTCGGCGGCGGTGGCCGGGCGGTTGTCCACGAGCAGGCGCAGGCGCTTGGCTTGCGCGGCCGGCAGCCAGAACGGGCCCTGGCTGCGCCGCTCGGCGTTGAGAAAGCGCGGCTCGCGCTGCAGGTCTTCGCCCCAGCCGACCTCCAGGCCCCAGGCCTTGAAGTCGCGGAACGCGCGGCTCACGACCATGCGCAGCGTGCTGGCGTCGGACACCTCGCCGCGCAGGTCGGCCAGCCGCACGACGCCGCTGCCGCCGCCATGGGCATGGGCGTGCTGCATGCGTACCAGCAGCCACAGCGACTGGAAGGCCGCGCGCCGTCCGTCGACGGACTGCGGCGAGGTGAGTTCGATGGAAAGAAGGGCGGGGGAGGCGGTGGAGGGCACGCCCCGGATTGAACCTCAAATCGCCCGCGGCTTCCTGAAGAAACCGCAGGCAGGGTTCAATGAGTCAGTAGCGGTTGCGGTCGACCAGCTCGGGCACTTCACTGCGGCCGATGCCCAGGTCGCGCAGGTCGTGGTCGCTCATGCCGGCCAGCAGCAGCACGTCGTCGCGGGCGCGGCGGCGTGTCACGGCGCGGCGGCGCCAGTTGTGCAGGGCGTGCAGCAGGCGTTGATGAAAAGACGGTGGCTTCGGCGCGGTCACGGTGGGCTCCTGGTAGGGGAGCGCTCATCTTCCGGCGGCGCGTGCTATTGTGGAAGTTGAGATTTCTGACACCCTCAATCAGCATTCCTGATGCGACAGCTCAACCTCGACCAACTGCGCACCCTCATCGCCATCGCCGACCTGGGCACCTTCTCGGCGGCGGCGCAGGCGCTGCACCTGGCGCAGCCCACCGTGAGCCTGCACATCAGCGAGCTCGAATCGCGCCTGGGCGCGCAGCTGGTGGTGCGCGGCAACCGCCGCGTCACGCCCACCGCGGCCGGCGCGGCGCTGGTCGAGCGTGGGCGCAAGCTGTTGCGCGACACCGACGAGGCGGTGGAGGCCGTGAAGCGCCAGGCCGAGGGCCGCACGGGCCGCGTGCGGCTGGGCACCTCCACCGGCGTGGTGGTCGACCTGCTGCCGCAGGTGCTCGAGGCGCTGGGCGTGGGCCATGCGGGCATCGACGTCGAGGTGAGCATCCTCGGTTCGGCCGAGGCGATGGCGCGGCTGGCGGCGGGCACGCTCGACATCGGCCTGGTGGCGATGCCGCAGCCGCCGCAGCGCGACCTGGTGGTCACGCCGTGGCGCACGCAGCCCATGATGGCCTTCGTGCCGCCGCGCTGGAAGGCGCCCAAGCGTGCCACGCCGGCCTGGCTGGCGACGCAGCCGCTGATCTTCAACGACGCGACCACGCACATGTACCGGCTGTCGATGGAGTGGTTTGCCGCGGCCGGCTTTGCGCCGCGCGCGCGCATCGAGCTCAACTACGACGCGGCGATCCGCAGCCTGGTGGCGGCGGGTTATGGCGCGGCGCTGCTGCCGCTGCAGCAGACCACCGATGCGGCGCTCAACGAGCGCATGCAGATCGTGCCGGTCACGCCCAAGCTCACGCGCCGCCTGGGCATCGCGCACCGCCCGCATGCCACGCTCGACGGCGCCACGCAGAGCGTGCTGAAGGTGCTGACGGCGTTCCGCCAGCTCTGAGCGCCGTCAGCCCGGCCCGGGCTTGGGGCTGCGCGTGCCCAGCGAGAGGATCTCGTTGGCGTTGACGATGGCCGCGGCGATGTCTTCCATGGTGGTGCGCTTGCTCATGGCCTGTTCGCGGATCAGGTCGTGGGCCTGGCCTTCGGACACGTCGTGCGTCTTCATGAGGATGCTCTTGGCCTCGGCCAGCTGGCGCACGCCGAGCAGCTTGGCCTCGGTCTTGCGCAGGCGCCGCGCGAGCGAGCGGCTTTCCTTGTGGGCTTCGCGCGCGACCACCAGCGCCGACAGCAGGCCGAACGAGCGCACCGGCGACGGCAGCACGGCCTTGGCGCGGATCTCGAGCACGGCCTCGACGATGGTCGGGTTCTCGTAGGTCACGACGGCGATGACTGCGGGGGCGTCCTCGCTCTGGGTCCATTCGAAGCGCAGGTTGATGAAGTCGGGCTGCACGGCCATGAAGGCCACGTCGATGCCTTCGGGCAGGTGCTGCACGGGCGGCCAGAAGGCCTGCACCTGGCAGCCGATGCGCTGCAGTTGCTGGGTGAGCTGCCGGCCGTCTGCGTCGTCGGGGTGGATCACCGCGATCTTCAGCAGCCGCAGCTCCTTGAGCTGCGGTGGCGTCACCCGCAGGGTGTGTCGCTTGGGGGCTGTGCTGTCCACGGTCAGGGCTTTCTCTCGGCGCTGCTGTCCGGGGCGTGTGCACAGGCCACCGGGTACTTCCCTCCGCGAATGCCCCCCGCCTTCGGCTCCTCCTTGATTTCGCTGCGGGAAGCACCCGGTGCCCTGCGCACGGGGACACGCTGCAGGGGCTCGCCGATGAACAACCGCTGCGGGTTCATCCTAGAGCTCCAGCGCATCGAGCCGCGCCGTCCAGTCGCCCAGCGAGTGTGTGACGAGGTACGGGTCCGGGTACACCGGGCGTGTCGCCTGGCGCACGATGGTGAACTGCCCGTGCGCGTCGACGCGGCCGATGCGCGGGTACAGGCAGGTGTGGTGGTTGGTCGGGTCGATCTTCACGCGGCCCTGCGGCGCATCGAACTCGCTGCCCAGGATGTGCGGCAGGATCTCCGCGATGCCGTCCGTGCCCGCCTGCCGGAAGGCGTTGGCGAAGATGTGCATCTGGAAGTACGAGGCCTCCCAGCACAGGTTGGGCACGCAGCCGTCGCCGAAGCGCGCGCGCAGACGCGCCAGGCAGCGCTGGTTGGCGGGCGAATCGATCGACTGGAAATACGGCGCCGCCGTGAAATGGCCCGTGGCCACGCCGGGGCCCATCTGCGAGATCTCGGCCTCCGAGGTGGTCAGGCTCGAGATGGGCATCGTCTTCGGGTCGAAGCCGGCCTCGGCATAGGCGCGGTACAGGCTCGCGGTGGAATCGCCCACCACCGTCGAGAAGATGAAGTCGGGCCGCTTGTCGCGGATGTCGTCCATGATCGCGCGGTAGTCCTTCTCGGTGGCGTCGAGTGCCACGTAGCGCTCGCCGAGTTTTTCGCTGCCGGGGCGCTGCATCACCAGCTCGCCCATGATGCGGTTCGACTCGTAAGGGTAGATGTAGTCGGAGCCGATCAGGTACACGCGCGCACCGAAGTTCGTGGTCATGAACTCGGCCAGCTGCACGCTGTTCTGGTTGGGCGCCGCGCCCGTGTAGATCACGTTGCCCGAGTACTCGAAGCCTTCGTACAGCGTGGGGTAGAACAGCAGCTTGTTCCACTTCTCGATCACCGGGATCACGGCCTTGCGGCTGCTCGACATGTAGCAGCCGAAGAGCACGTTGACGCGGTCCTGCACGATCAGCCGCTCGGCCAGCTGGGCGTAGCGCACGGGGTTCGATTGCGGGTCGTAGCGCACGGCCACGAGTTCGCGGCCGTCGACGCCACCGGCCGCGTTGATCTCCTCGATGGCCAGCAGCGCGCCCTGCAGCTGCGACAGGCCGATGGTCGAGGTGACGCCGGTCTCGGAATACAGAATGCCGACGCGTAGAGGGTTCCTGTCAGCCACTGGGGTGTCTCCTGGATGTGTGGGCCCTCATTGTGTGCTCCTCCCTGGCTTTCTTCATGCGGTCGGTCAATGGGCGGCGGCCAGCCGCGTGCTCATGCGGGCCAGCCGCGCGGGCAGGCTGCGCGCGTCGTCGGCGATGCAATAGTTGCGCCAGCCGAAGATGCGCCGCACGTACGCGTCGGCCGCGCCGTCCACCGCGATGCAGGCGCTGCGCACGCCGGCGTCGCGCGCCTCGGCCACGGCCTGGCGGGCGTCTTCGATCAGGTACTTCGGGTCGTGCACGTCGATGTCCGAGGGCGCGCCGTCGGTCACCAGCAGGATCGCGCGCGGCCCCGCCGGCTCGGCCTGCAGGTGCGAGGCTGCATGGCGCAGCGCGGCGCCCATGCGCGTCGAGTAGCGCCCGCGCACCGCGCCGATCATGGCGCGCGAGGGCGCGGCCAGCGGCTGGCCGAATTCGAGCAGGCGGTAGTAGTACACCTCGGCGCGCGTGTTCGACGAGAAGCCGTGGATGGCGAGCCGGTCGATGCCGCGCGCGTTCGAGGCGGCGAGCAGCAGCGCGGCCTGCTTCTCCAGGTCGAGCAGCGACACGGCGCCATCGCCATGGCCCGCGTCGTTGGCCGACTCGGAGAGGTCGAGCAGCACCAGCACGCTCGACGGGCGCGGCCCCTTGCCCGGGCGCATGAACAGCCGCGCATCGGGCCGCAGGCGCAGGCGGCGATCGACCAGCACCTCGATGGCCGCATTGAGGTCGATGTCGTCGCCTTCCCACTGGCGGCGCAGGCGGTGCGTGCGGTCGAGGTGGCGCGCGCGGGGCAGGGCGAGCGGCACGATGCGCTCGTTGGCCGCCGCTCCCGAAGTGCCCGCCGCGCCCAGGCCCTGCCACGCGGGCAGCTTCTCGATCACCGTGCACCAGTCGGGCCGCAGGCGCTCCTGCGTGCGGTCCCATTCGGGGTAGGTGTAGCGGCCGAGTTCCATGTCGGCGATGCCTTCGGGTGGGGCTTCGCTGCCTTCGTTCGGTGCATCGGACGAAAGTGGCGGTGGCCGCACGCCCGTCTGCTGCAGCGCGATGGCGTCGTCGGGCGGCGTCTCGGCCTCGCCGAAATCCCACAGGTAGCTGTTGTCGTCGCGCCAGGGCGCGGGCACGGCGTAGTCCTGCGGCTCGAAGCGCACGCGCATCTGGCCCAGGTCGTTGGCGAGGATCGAGGCGACGGCGCGGAAGGCGTCGTAGTCTTCCAGGCCCGCGCGCGAGACGGTCTCGTCGAACAGGCGGCGCGCCTTGTTCACCCAGTGGTTGTCGTCCTGCGCCTCGGCGCGCAGCAGCACGCGGTCCATGCGCGCGATCAGCGCGGCAAAGCGCAGGTCCAGCGGATCGGGCGCGGGCGGCAGCGCGGCGACGAACCAGCCGTGCAGGCCGGGAAAGTCGCGGCACAGCAGCCGCTCGACGCGCGCATCTTCAAGGGCCGAGACCACCGCGATGCCCATCGGCTTGAGCATGGGCGCCGGCCGCGCAGGCGTCGAATGGCGCAGGTGCGCGACCGCATGCGCCACCATCGCGCGGTGCAGGCGCACGGCTTCGTCACCCTCGGGCAACAGCAGCCGACGGCCCGTGAGCACGGCGCGTGTGCCGGCCAGCGGCTGCACGTCGACATCGATGCCAGCCAGCCCGCGGGCCAGCAGCGAGAGGGCGCCGTGCCCGTCGTTCATCCGAACTGCGCCTCGACAAAGCCCTGCAGCGCGCTCGCCATGTCGGGGTCGTCGGTGAGGGCGCGCGTCATCGTCATGTCGCAGCTGTCGCGCGGCGACACGCCGTCGCGGATCAGCACGCCCGCGTAGATCAGCATGCGCGTCGACACACCCTCGTCGAGCCCGCGATGCTTGAGCTCGCGCGAGCAGTGCGCAATGGCGACCAGCTTCGCGGCGAGCGCGGGGTCGACGCCGGCCTCGTGCGCAACGATCTCCGCTTCGAGTGCGCCGTCGGGGTAGTCGAACTCCAGCGCCGCGAAGCGCTGGCGCGTCGAGGGCTTCATGTCCTTGGCGCTGCTCTGGTAGCCGGGGTTGTACGACACCACGAGCTGGAAGTCGGGGTGCGCGTGCACCAGCTCGCCCTTCTTGTCCAGCGGCAGGATGCGGCGCGCGTCGGTCAGCGGGTGGATCACCACGGTGGTGTCCTGCCGCGCCTCCACCACCTCGTCGAGGTAGCAGATGCCGCCGTGGCGCACCGCGAGCGTCAGCGGCCCGTCGTGCCAGGCCGTGCCGTTCGCGTCGAGCAGGTAGCGGCCCACGAGGTCCGACGCCGTCATGTCCTCGTTGCACGCCAGCGTGACCAGCGGCCGGCCGAGCGACCACGCCATGTGCTCCACGAAGCGCGTCTTGCCGCAACCGGTCGGCCCTTTCAGGATCAGCGGCATGCGGTGGCGGTAGGCGTGCCGGTACAGCGCCACCTCGTTGCTTGCGGGCCGGTAGAAGGGCTCGGTCTCGATGCGGTAGGCGGCGAGCGGATCGTGCACGGGAGCGTTCATGGCGTGGCGAGCAGTTCCTGCAGGGCGTTGTCGATGAAGCGGGTGTCGACCGGGCTGCTGCCGCCGCCCGCGAAGTGGCCCCACACGCCGGGGATCGGGCGGCACTCGGCGTTCGGCATGTGCGACACCTCCCATGCGTTGTCGGCCACGGGAAAGTACAGGTCGCGCTCGGCCGGCATCACGATCGCGCGCGCCTTGATGGCGCCCAGCGCTTTCTTGAAGTCGCCCTGGAACACCGGGTTGTCGCTGATGTCGCCGTGCTGCCACGACCACAGCATCGCCAGCAGGTTGTTGGCGTCCTTCTTCAGGAAGAAGCCTTCCCAGTAGCCGACCAGGAAATCCTCGAGCGAGCTGAAGCCCAGCTCGCGCCACAGCTGCTGCATGTAGAAGGGTTGCGACAGGCCCCAGCCCGCGTACACGCGGCCCACCGCGCGCAGCCCGCGCGTCGGCGGCGTGGTGTACCAGCCGCCGTTCCAGGCCGCGTCGGCCGTGAGCGCGGCCTTCACGCCTTCGAGGAACACGATGTTGTGCGGTGCCGTCTTCGCCGAGCCGCAGAAAGGCGCGATGCGCTTCACCATCTCGGGGTAGAGGCACCCCCACTGGTTGGTCTGCTGCGCGCCCATCGACCATCCCACCACCAGCGCGAGCTGTTCGATGCCGAACTGCTCGGTCACCAGCCGGTGCTGCAGCGTCACGTTGTCGTAGAGCGTGACGTCCGGAAAGCGCGCCAGGTTGTAGGGCTCGGGCGTGTTGCTCGGCGAGGACGAGAGGCCATTGCCCAGCATGTTGGGCACGATGATGAAGTACTTCGCCGGGTCCAGCGCCATGCCGGGGCCGATGAGCCACTCGTTGTCGGTGTGCTGGCCCGAGTACCAGGTCGGATAGACGATGGCGTTGCTCTTCTGTGCGTTGAGCGTGCCGTAGGTCTTGTAGGCGAGCTTCGCGCCGCGCAGGGTGGCCCCCCGCTGCAGCGCGACATCGCCGAGTTCGAAGATGTCGTGGTCCATGGGGCGGTGCTTCAGCGGTGCTTGGCCGGTTCGTTCGGGATGCCCTCGATCGGGCACTCGGGTGTGCCGACGGTGGTGCGCGTGAACGACTCCACCATCTCGCGCGTGCCCTCGGGGTCGTTGATCCACTGCGTGTAGAAGTTGTAGGGGCAGGCTGCCACGCCCTTGTCGCCGTCGCCGGAGTTGATGGTGCCGGTGTAGCCGCGGTGCACCAGCTTGAACAGGTGGTTCTGCGACTGGCCGTTCTTCCGCGCGTCGCGGATCAGGCCCATCGACAGCTCGGCGTAGTTGATGCCCATCTCTTCTTCGCCGCATTCGCCGAGCGTGCGGCCGTCGAAGCCGATGAGCGCGGAGTGGCCGAAGTACGAGTACACGCCGTCGAAGCCGGCCGCGTTGGCCACCGCCACGTAGGTGTTGTTCATGAAGGCCATGGCCTTGGAGACCATGATCTGCTGCTCCTTGGCCGGGTACATGTAGCCCTGGCAGCGGATGATGAGCTCGGCCCCGCGCATCGCGCAGTCGCGCCAGATCTCGGGGTAGTTGCCGTCGTCGCAGATGATCAGGCTCATCTTCATGCCCTTGGGGCCTTCGCTCACGTAGGTGCAGTCGCCCGGGTACCAGCCCTCGATGGGCACCCACGGCATGATCTTGCGGTACTTCTGGACGATCTCGCCCTGGTTGTTCATGAGGATCAGCGTGTTGTAGGGCGCCTTGTTCGGGTGCTCCTCGTGGCGCTCGCCGGTGAGCGAGAACACGCCCCACACGTTGGCGCGGCGGCACGCGTCCGCGAAGATCGCGGTCTCCTCGCCGGGGATGGCCGAGGCGGTGTCGTACATCTCCTTGGCGTCGTACATGATCCCGTGCGTGGAGTACTCGGGAAAGATCACCAGGTCCATGCCCGGCAGGCCTTTCTTCATGCCGACCAGCATCTCGCCGATCTTGCGTGCGTTGTCCAGCACCTCGGCCTTGGTGTGCAGGCGGGGCATCTTGTAGTTGACGACCGCGACGCCGACGCAATCGTTGCTGCTCGAAATATCACCATGTCTCATGACGCTGCTCCTGAAGGGGTGGTTGAAGAAAAAGAGGAAGGGCTACACGGTCAGAAAAGACCTGACCTTGTCCTGGTCGAGCGTGGCGCGCGCTTCGTCGTGCACGATGCGGCCCCGGTCGATGACGAGAAAGCGGTCGGCGAGGTCGAGCGCGAAGCTCAGCACCTGCTCCGACACCACGACGGCGAAGCCGCGTTCGGCGCGCAGCACGTTCAGCGTCTGCGCGATCTCCTTGATGATCGAAGGCTGGATGCCCTCGGTGGGCTCGTCGAGGATCAGCACCTTCGGCTCCGAGATGAGCGCGCGCGCAATCGCCAGCATCTGCTGCTGGCCGCCCGAGAGGTTGCCGGCCTTGCGCTGCTTCATGTCCTTGAGCACGGGGAAGAAGGTGTAGAGGTACTCGGGCACCGTGCGGTGGCCCGACCTCGCGGCGCCCGACAGGATGTTCTGCTCCACCGTGAGGAACGGGAACACCATGCGCCCCTGCGGCACGAAGGCCAGGCCCTGCGCCACGCGCTGGTAGCTGGGCAGCGTCGTGAGCTCGGTGCCGCCCAGGCGGATGTGGCCGCCGCGCGCGGGCAACAGGCCGATGAGCGACTTCAGCAAGGTGGTCTTGCCCATGCCGTTGCGGCCCATGATGGCGACCGCCTCGTCGGGCGCGACGCGCAGCGATACATCGCGGATGACGTGCGACTCGCCATACGCCACGTTGAGTTCGGAGACTTCGAGCATGTGAATTTCTCCTTCTTCTCAGTGGCCGAGGTACACGTCGATCACGCGCGGGTCGGCCTGCACCTCGGCGGCCGTGCCTTCGCTCAGCAACTTGCCCTGATGCAGCACCGTGACGCGGTGCGCGATGCGCTTGACGAAGTCCATGTCGTGCTCGATGACGACCACCGACTTGCCGGCCGAGATGCGCCGCAGCAGGTCGCCGGTCTGCTCGCGCTCGCGCGGGCTCATGCCGGCCACGGGCTCGTCGAGCAGCAGCAGTTCGGGCTCCTGCATCAGCAGCATCCCGATCTCGAGCCACTGCTTCTGCCCGTGGCTGAGCTGCCCGGCGCGGTGACCCAGGCGATCGGCCAGGAAGACCTGCTCGGCCATCGCGTCGATGCGCGCGCGCACCACGGGCGTGCGGCGAAAGGTGAGCGAC
The DNA here is from genome assembly GCF_058787635.1 of Variovorax sp. FW305-3-2-15-B-LB1. Taxonomy (NCBI): domain Bacteria; kingdom Pseudomonadati; phylum Pseudomonadota; class Betaproteobacteria; order Burkholderiales; family Comamonadaceae; genus Variovorax; species Variovorax sp. FW305-3-2-15-B-LB1. The sequence continues at coordinate 76,845 of NZ_JBYSZY010000020.1, forward strand.
TGCAGCAGGCCGTGCATGCGCGGCAGCGAGATCTCGAAGTTTTCGAGCACCGTGAGGTCTTCGTAGACCGAGGGCGTCTGGAACTTGCGGCCCACGCCGGCGCGCACGATCTCGTACTCGTTCAGGCGGCCGAGGTCCTGGCCGTTGAACAGCACGCGGCCCGCGCTGGGCTTGGTCTTGCCGCAGACCATGTCCAGCAGCGTGGTCTTGCCGGCGCCGTTCGGACCGATGATCACGCGCAGTTCGTTGCGCTCCACTGAGAGGCTGAGCCCGTCGACAGCCTTGAAGCCGTCGAAGGACACGGTGAGGTCCTCGATGCGCAGGATCTGCTCGCTCGACGGTGGCACCGCCGAGGCGGCCTGCGGCAGCCCACCGTTGGGCATCGTCATCGTGGCGTTCATGGCGCCACCTCCGCACCTCGTCGGCGCATGAGCTTCTCGCCCAGGCCCGCGAGCCCGTTCGGCATCGCCCACACCACGAGGATGAACACCGCGCCCAGCACGTACAGCCAGCCTTCGGGGAAGGTCTCCGACAGGTACGACTTGAGAAAGCCGATGAGCAGCGCGCCGATCACCGCGCCCGGAATCGACAACCGTCCGCCGACCGCCGCGTAGATCACCATCTCGACCGAGGCCACGACGCCGATCACGCCCGGCGCGATCAGCCCCACCTGCAGGCTGTAGAACGCACCGCCGATCGCCGAAAGCACGGCGGCCACCGCGAACACGAAGGCCTTCATGTGCGCCGTGTTGTAGCCGCTGAAGCGCACGCGGTCTTCCTTGTCGCGGATGGCGATCAGCAGCTTGCCGAAGCGGCTGCGCACGATGGCGAGCGACACCATCATCACGAGCGCAATGGCCGCCACCTCGACGAAGTACATCGTGCGCCTGGCCTCGTCGGTGGCGATGTCCCAGCCCAGCAGCGTGCGGAAATCGGTGATGCCGTTGGCGCCGCCGGTGTCGCCCTGCTGGCCGACCACCACCACCGTGAGCGTGAGCGCCAGCGACAGCGTGACGATCGCGAAGTACACGCCGCTCACGCGCCGCTTGAAGATCGCGTACGAGAACACGTAGGCCAGCACGGCGGGCACGACGAGGATGCCCGCCACCGTCCAGCCCAGCGAGTGGAAGGGCTGCCACCACGCGGGCAGCTGCTCGACGCTGCTCCACACCATGAAGTCCGGCAGCTCGGGCGCCGAGGCCTCGAGCTTGAGGAACATCGCCATCATGTAGCCGCCCAGGCCGAAGAACATGCCCTGGCCCAGGCTCAGCACGCCGCCGTAGCCCCAGGTGAGCACCACGCCCACCGCGACGAACGCGAAGGCCAGGTACTTGCTCACGAGGTTCAGGCGGAACGGGTCGAGCGTGAGCGGCAGCACCACCGCCAGCAGCACCAGCACCGCGAGCAGGGCGCCGATGTCGCGCTTGCGTTGAGGAGAAAGACCGTGCATGCCTCAGCTCCTCGACCGCGTGGCGAACAGGCCGTTCGGCCGGAAGTACAGCACCGCGATCACCAGCAGCAGGATCGTGGCCTTGGCCATCGAGCCGCTCATGAGGTACTCGAGCCAGGTCTGCGACTGCGCGATGGCAAAGCCCGAGAGCGCGGTGCCGATGAGGCTCTGCACGCCGCCGAACACCACCACGATGAACGAGTCGACGATGTACAGCTGGCCCGTGCCGGGGTTGGTCGAGCCGATCATGGTGAACACCGCGCCCGCGATGCCCGCCAGGCCCGAGCCCAGCGCGAAGGTCATCGCGTCGACGCGGTGCGTGTCGATGCCCACTGCGCCGGCGATGGCGCGGTTCTGCGTCACCGCGCGCACCTTCAGCCCCCACGGCGTGCGGTACAGCAACAGGTACACGCCGACCGCCACCAGGGCCGTGAGCCCGACGATGAAGATGCGGTTCAGCGGCAGCTGGATGCCCGCCGTCGGCTCCCACGCCCCCGCCAGCCACGAGGCCAGCGGCACGCTCACCTCCTGCGCGCCGAAGATCGAGCGGTAGGCCTGCTGCAGCATGAGACTCAGGCCCCAGGTGGCCAGCAGGGTGTCCAGCGGGCGGTCGTAGAAGAAGCGGATGAAGCCCCGCTCCAGCACATAGCCGAACGCGAAGGTCACGGCGAACGCGAACGGAATCGCGGCGAACAGGTACAGGTCCATGAAGCCCGGTGCGTAGTGCGCGAAGAAGCGCGCCGCCAGGTAGGTCATGTAGGCGCCCAGCGCCATCAGCTCGCCGTGCGCCATGTTGATGACGCCCATCAGGCCGAACACGATGGCCAGCCCGATGGCCATGAGCAGCAGGATGGTGAACAGGCTCACGCCGTTGAACACCTGCATCACCGCGATGTCGAAGTTCATCGCGTTCAGACCTTCGGGAAGGGGTTGGGCTCGACCAGCTGCGGCGATTCCCACACGATGTCGAACTGCCCGTCGGGCCGTGCACGGCCCACGCGCACCTTCTTCCACACGTGGTGGTTGGTGGCGTGGATGCGCACCGTGCCCTCGGGCGCCTCGATCTCCACGCCCGCGGCGGCGGCCGTGACCTTGTCGACGTCGAAGGACTTGGCCTTTTCCACTGCCAGCTTCCACAGGTACACGCTGTTGTAGGCCACCTCCATCGGATCGCCGATCACGCGGTCCTGCCCGTACTTGGCCTTGAAGGCCTTCACGAACTTCTCGTTGGCCGGCGACTTGATGCTCTGGAAGTAGCCCATGCAGGCGTAGTAGCCGGCGGCGTTGTCGCGGCCGATGCCGTCGATCTCGTTCTCGGACACCACGGTCGACAGCAGCACCTGCTTGGCGCCGTCCAGGCCCGCCGCGCGCAGCTGCTTGTAGAAGGCCACGTTGGAGCCGCCCACCACGGTGCTGTAGATGCAGTCGGGCTTGGCGGCCTTGATCTTGTTGATGATCGACGAGAACTCGGTGTGGCCCAGCGGGGCGTACTCTTCGCCGAGCACCTTGCCGCCGGCCTTCGCGATGGCGGGCTTGGCGATCTTGTTGCAGGTGCGCGGGTAGATGTAGTCGGAGCCGACGAGGAAGAAGTTCTTGCCCTTCTCGCGCGCCATCCATTCCACGGCCGCGATCACCGACTGCGTGGCTTCCTGCGAGGGGTAGAACACGCGCTTGTCCTGCTCCTGGCCCTCGTAGTAGGTCGGGTAGAACAGCAGGCCCTTGGCCTGGTTGAGCACCGGCAGCAGCGCCTTGCGCGAGGCCGAGGTGTAGCAGCCGATGATGGCCGCCACCTTGTCGCGCTCCAGCAGCTTGCGGGCCTTCTCGGCGAACACCGAGTTCTCGCTCGCACCGTCTTCGACCACGGCCTCGATCTTCTTGCCCATCACGCCGCCGGCGGCGTTGATCTCCTCGATGGCCAGTTTTTCGGCGTCGACCAGCGAAGCCTCGGCGATGGCGATGGTGCCCGAGAGCGAATGCAGCAGGCCGAGCTTCACGGTCGCGCCGTCCTGCGCGCGGGCCAGGCCGGCCACGCCGGAGGCGGCGCCCAGCACGATCATCGAGCCGCCGGTCTTCACGATCTGGCGGCGGTTGAAAGCGTTCGTCATGTCAAATTCCTTTGCTTTGGTTTTGTGCGAGTCATCAGGAACATCCGACCTTCGGAACCGCGTTTTGGGTGTCTCCTCCCGCCGTGCGGCCCCTGCAAACGAGCGCTGTGCTGCCAGTGCGTTTTCTTCGGGCAAAGCTGCGCCACCGGATGACGCGCATCCGTTTGAAAAAGGCGTTGTTGCGACCGAAAAAACAAAAAAGCCCGAACCGGTGGTGAAACCGATTCGGGCTTAATTGCCCGACACCTCGCTGGCAGCACTGGCAGCGGGCGTCGTATGACTGGGAACGATTGCTCGTTGGGGCGGATTCTTCTCAACTCACCCCGGCGTGAACATACGCTTTTTCGCTAATTGGCGAAAGGGCGGCGCGTGTGCTATTCGCGCGCAGCGCCTGAACACATCAGCTGCGCGGGCGTGCGTAGTCCGACTCGATCCACGCGGTGGCGCTCGAGGTCGTGAGCCGGAACGCGGGCGACACGTTCACACTCGCCAGCTCCGAGTCGTCGGCATCGTCATACGCCGTGAGCGTGGCCGAGGGGTTGTCTTCGTCGGGCACGATCGACAGCGCCACGCGCACGCGTTGGTCGTTGCGCGCGGTGACGGTCACGCTCTTGTTGAGCGTGGCGTGCAGCTGCTGCTCGTGGCGGCGGATCACCTCGGCGGCGGTCTTCACCAGCGTGTGGAAGGCGGGGGTGTCCAGCGGCTTGGGGTTCTTCTTGTCGCGGCCCATGGTCCAGGGGCCGACGAGCGCGGGCTCGGGGTCGCCGTGGCGGGTCATCTCGACGGCCCAGCCGTCGTCTTCCTCGTTCTTGATGATGCGGGCGGTCCAGAGGTCGTCGCGCCAGAGGCGGGGTTCCTGCAGGGGGAGGTGGTCGGGGGAGTCGGTCGTCGTCATTCAGGGGGAAGCTTTGGGTCTTGCGCGGGGCATTGTCGCCCGGGGCGTGGGCGTGGAAGCCGCGCCAACGTACTGTTGCAAGCCCTCGACCAGCGCGTCGAAGGCCACGCGGCAGCGCGGGCTGTGGCGCAGGTCCTCGTGCATCGTGACCCAGGTGTCGAGCTTGAGCGAGAGCGCGCGCGGCAGCAGGCGCACCAGCGCGGCGTCGCGCTTGGCCAGGCCCACCTGGCACACGCCGATGCCCGCGCCCGCGCGGATGAGGGCCAGCTGCGCGAGGTCGCTGTCGGTGCGCAGCGCAAAGGCGTCGCGCGTGAAGCCCGTGACCGACTTGAACGACTTGATCGCCTCGCGCACGAAGGCCGAGGGCTGGTCGTAGCCGATGAGTGCATGCGCCGCCAGGTCGTCGGGCGTGCGCGGCGTGCCGTGGCGCGCGAGGTAGCTCGTGTGCGCATGAAAGCCCAGCTCGATGTTCCCGATGCGGCGTGCCACCAGCTGCGCCTGCCGGGGCCGCACCATGCGCACGGCGATGTCGGCCTCGCGCCGCAGCAGGTCCTGCACGCGGTTGGTCGACACCAGCTCGACCTTCAGCGCCGGGTGCGCCTCGCGCAGCCGCGCCACCACGGGCGGCAGCACCTCCACCGCGACCACCTCGCTGACCGACACCCGCACCACGCCGCGCACGCCGTCGCCCTGGCTGCTGGCCGCGCGCTGCAGCGAGGCCGCGGTGCTTTCCATGGCCTCGGCATGCGTGCGCAGCGCCAGCGCCACTTCGGTGGGCAGCAGGCCGACCTGCGAGCGCGTGAAGAGCACCACGCCGAGCGCTTCTTCGAGCGCCGCCACGTGGCGCCCGACGGTGGGTTGCGTGATGCCGAGTGCGCGCGCCGCGCCCGAGAGCGAGCCTTCGCGCAGCACGCCGAGGAAGGAGCGGTACAGCTCCCAGCTGATGTTCCAGGTCATACGGAAATGTATGGCTGGTGGTGCATGTTCGGCAATTCCATTCGAACCCTATCCTGCCCAGAATTCGTCCATCGATCACTGTTCAGGAGCATTTCATGGCACGCAACGACAACACGGTTCTGGTGCTCGGCGCCACGGGCGGCATCGGCGGCGAGGTGGCCCGTCAGCTGTGCGATGCGGGCTGGGAGGTGCGCGCCCTGAAGCGCGGCGCGGTCGAAGGAAAGCGCGAGGGCATCACCTGGCTGGCCGGCGACGCGATGGACGCGCAGGCCGTGCGGCGGGCCGCGAAGGGCTGCGCGGTCATCGTGCATGCGGTCAACCCGCCGGGTTATCGCGGCTGGTCGGAGCTGGTGCTGCCGATGCTCGACAGCACCCTCGCCGCCGCGAAGGCCGAGGGCGCGACCGTCGTGCTGCCCGGCACGGTCTACAACTTCGGCCCCGATGCCTTCCCGCTGCTGGCCGAAGACTCGCCGCAGCGCCCGCTCACCGCCAAGGGCGCGATCCGCGTCGAGATGGAACGGCGCCTCGAAGACGCCAGCCGCCAGGGCGCGCGCGTGCTGATCGTGCGCGCCGGCGACTTCTTCGGCCCGAAGGCCGGCAACAACTGGTTCTCGCAGGGGCTGGTGAAGGCGGGGCAGCCCGTCCGGGCCGTCAGCTGCCCCGGCGACCCCGGTGTCGGCCACCAGTGGTCGTACCTGCCGGACGTGGCCCGCACCATGGTCGAGCTGCTGGCGCGGCGCGACCGGCTCGCGCCCTTCGCGCGCTTTCACATGGCCGGCCACTGGGACGCCGACGGCATGCGCATGAGCGACGCGATCCGCAAGGTGGTGGCCCGGCGCACCGGCGCCCAGGTGCGCGTGTCGGCCTTTCCCTGGTGGCTGCTGGCGCTGGCCTCGCCCTTCGTCGTCACCTTTCGCGAGCTGCGCGAGATGCGTTACCTGTGGCGCACGCCCGTGGGCATGGACAACGCGAAGCTGGTGGCCTTTCTGGGCCGTGAGCCGCACACGCCGCTTGAAGAGGCCGTGGAGGCCGCGCTCGACGGCATGGGCTGCCTGCCCGTGGCGCCCGTGGCCGTCGCGGCCTGAGCGGGCGTCAGAACACCGACAGCCCGGTGCGCGCCACGAACAGCTCCAGCGCCTTCATGCCCAGCAGCGAGTTGCCGGTGGCATCGAGCGCCGGCGACCACACGCACAGCGTGAGCTGGTCGGGCACCACCGCGACGATGCCGCCGCCCACGCCGCTCTTGCAGGGCAGGCCGATCGAAAAGGCCACGTCGCCGGCCGCGTCGTAGGTGCCGCAGGTGAGCATCAGCGAATTGATGCGGCGTGTCTGGCGCTCGCCGGTGACCTCGGGCTCGCCGGGGATCGGGTGCGCGCCGTCGCGGCACAGGAAGGCGGCGGCGCGCGCGAGCTGGCGGCAGCTCATGCGCAGCGCGCACTGGTGGAAATAGGTGTCGAGCACCTCGGCCACGTCGTTGTCGATCTTGCCGAAGCTCTTCATGAAGTTGGCCAGCGCCACGTTGCGAAAGCCCGTGTCGGCCTCCGACTGCGCCACCTCGCCGTCGAAGTCGATGCGCTCGCCGCACAGGCTGGTCATGAGCGCGAGGATGTCGGCCTTGGCGCTGCCGCCCCTGGCCTTGGCTTGGCTCACGAGCCGGTCGGCCACCGCGATGGCGCCGGCATTGATGAAGGGGTTGCGCGGCTTGCCTTGTTCGTTCTCCAGCTGCACCAGCGAGTTGAAGGGGTTGCCCGAGGGCTCGCGCCCGATGCGCTCCCATAGCGCGTCGCCCATGCGCTGCATGGCGAGCGTGAGCGTGAAGAGCTTGGACACGCTTTGAATGGAGAAGGGCGTCTCGAAGTCGCCCGCGCCGGCTTCCTCGCCGTCGCAGGTGCGCAGCGCGATGCCGAACTGCCGCGCATCGACGCGCGCCAGCGCCGGGATGTAGCTGGCCACGGTGCCGCCCTGGCCGAGCTGCAGGCGCAGGGTGGCGACGATCTCGTCGAGGACGGGCTGGAACCGGTGGAGTTTCTTGCTCATGCGGGGCGTTGTACCGCAGGCCGCCGGTTCACCAGCACGATGCCCAGCGCCACGCCGATCAGCGCCACCACCAGCTGCAGCGTGAGCGGCTCCTTCAGCAGCGCCACGCCGAAGATCAGCGCGAACAGCGGCGTGAGAAAGGTGAAGGACGACATCTGCGTCGCCGGGTAGTGCCGCAGCAGCCACATCCACGTGAGGTAGCTGGCGAAGGCGCCGACCACCGTCTGCAGGCCGATGGAGGTCCAGGCCCAGGCGGAGTACGAGAAGCCCCAGGTTTCGCCCAGCGCGAGCGACAGCAGGGGGCACACGGCGGCGGTCACGGCCACTTGGTAGAACAGCGTCTTCTCGGCGCTGGCCGTGGCCAGGCGCGTGGTGCGCAGCGTGAGCGTGGTCAGGCCCCAGAGCATGCCGGCCGCCAGCGCCATGCCGTCGCCGATGAGCTGCGACGAGCTCATGTGGCCGAAGCCTTCGCTGAAGGCCAGCACCACGCCCGCGAAGGCGATGAACAGGCCCAGCCACTGGAAGCCGCGCAGCCGCTCGGCCGGCACCCAGCGCGGCAGCAGCAGCGAGACCCAGAACGGGGCCGTGTAGAGGAACACCGTGAGCCGCGAAGCGCTGGTGTGCTGCAGCCCCAGGTAGATGCCGGCGAACTCGCCCGCGAACAGCAGGCCGGCCAGCAGCCCGGGCCACAGCGTGCCGTCGCGCTCGAACAGCGGCACGCGCCGCACCACGCACCACAGCCACAGGAGCACGACCGCGCCGACCATGCGCACCGTGGCCTGCCACAGCGGCGGCACCTCGGTCACGGTGGTCTTGATGAGGATCTGCTGCAGGCCCCAGAACGCGCAGCAGACGATGAGCAGGCCGATGGCCAGGGAGTCGAGGTGGGTCTTGCGCTGGATCATTCGCGGTCAATCGGTGGCGGCACGGGCCGCGGAATTCATCCGATGATCGTATCGCGCCGGCGAAGAACCCGTGCGGCGCCGCTCAGTGCCCGGCCAGCGGGTAGGGCGGCTTGCCGCGCGTGCCCACCATCAGGTCGGGCACCACGGTCTCGACGTCGGCCACGGTGCGCGCCGCGCGTTCGAGCTTGCGGGCCAGCGCCGCGTTGGGCACGCAGCCCTGCAGGTAGACCCAGCGGCGCTGCACCGTGACCCACACGCTGCCGCGGCGCACGCCGGGCACCGCGAGCAGCGCGGCACGCACCTTCGGCGCGAGGGGCTTGTCGTAGCGGTAGGCGTTGCTGTCGGTGCACTTGCCGGCGAGCCAGCAGCTGGTGCCGCGCTCCAGCCGCGAGTGGGTCTGCGCGCGGCGTTCCTCGGCGGTGTAGTAGGGGCCCTGCGGCATGGGGCAGGCCGGCAGGCCCGCGGCGACCTGGAAGAAGGGGTCGTCGAACCAGTTCTGCCGCAGCGGCGATGGCTCAGTGGTGCCCTGCGCCGTGGCGATCCGCGCGGCGAGCAGCAGGACGGCCAGCAGCGCGGGGTGTTTCACAACGGGTGCTCGGTGTAGAAGCGCCCGCCGTGGAACAGCAGCGGCGAGGCGTCGGGGTCGTGCGTGCAGCGCTCCACCTCGCCCACGAAGATCACGTGGTCGCCTTCGTCGTAGCGGCTGCGGTTGAAGCACTCGAAGCTCGCCGCCGCGCCCTGCAGCACCGGCGCGCCGCCCAGGCCGTCGGTGTAGGCCACGTCGGCCCAGCGGTCGATGTTCTTGGTGGCGAAGCGCTCCGCCAGCGCCTTCTGGTTGGCGGCCAGGATGTTGACCGCGTAGTGCGAGCCGGCGCGCAGCGCCGACATCGACGCGGCCGCGCGCGCCAGGCTCCACAGCACCAGCGGCGGCGCGAGCGACACCGAGTTGAACGAGTTGGCCGTGAGGCCGACCAGGCTGCCGTCGGCCGCGCGTGCGGTGACGATGGTCACGCCGGTGGCGAACATGCCGAGTGCCTTGCGGAATTCGCCGGGCGAGAAGGAGGGGGGCTGGGCCCGGCGGGAGGTGGTCACGGGAGAACGGACGGCAAGGCGGTGAACGGCGGAGAAGGGGCCATTTTGGCTCAGGCTCTGGCGGGCTGCTGAACCGGCCCGAGCAACTCGGTCACCAGCCGGGTATAGACCGTGGCGGCCGCCGAGGGCGTGCGGCCCGCCAGCGTCACCAGGCTGTAGTGGGTGCGCATGCGCGACAGGCCCGCCACCGGCAGCGGCGCGAGCGCGGCGGTCTCGGGCGCGAGGCCGGGCGCGTGGGGCGCGAGGATCACCGCGTGGGCCGTGAGCGCGAGGTGCCGCAGCGTGTCGGCGTCGTCGCAGGTCACGTTGAACACGCCGCGGTCGGTGCGGCGGATCTGCCGGTCGAAATGCGCGGCCACCTCGGCCGGCAGGTTGGGGCCGGCCACCGGGTAGTCCATGAGCTGCTCGAGCGTGACCGGCGCCGGCTGCTTGAGCAACGGATGCCGGGGCCGCACGAAGAAGGACACCGGCACGTTGGGCAGCCGCGCCAGCTTCAGGCCGGGCTGCTTCTTCAGGTCGCGGGTGTCTGCAATGAACAGGTCGATCTGGCGCCGGTGCAGGCGCTCGCTGAGGGTGGGGGTGTCGGCCACTTCCATGCGCATCAGCAACTGCGGGTGGCGCTGCGTCATGAGGGAGAGCGCCGCGCGCCCGAGCAGCCCGGCCGCGAACGGGCCCAGGCCCACATTGAGGCTGCCGAGCGTGAGGCCTTCGAGCTGCTGCACCTCGCGCTGGATCTGCCGCGCGTCGGCGACCAGCTCGCGGGCCCGCGCCAGCACCAGCTCGCCGGCCTGCGTGAAGCGCACGGTGCCGTAGGCGCGGTCGATGAGGCGGGCCTTCAGCGCCTGCTCCAGCGCGTCGATGCTGCGCGAGAGCGCGGGCTGCGACAGGTGCACGGCCTGCGCGGCACGCCCGAAGCTGCCTTGCTCGGCGAGGGCGATCAGGTGCTGGAGGTGGCGCAGCTGCATTTTGCGTTTTGGTTCAAAAGCAAGCGCACATTTTGCATTTGCCAAGGGGTTGAGTGGTTCCGAAAATCGGCCGCTGCCTTCCCGTGCCCCCGTCGTCCGACAGACCCCAACTCCGAGACATCGATGACCCGCATTGCTCCTGCCGCTTCTTTCGTACCCCGCCGTTTCTCCCTGGCCCTTGTCGCCTGGGCCTGCGCTTTCACCGCCACCGCGCAGCCGGTGGTGGCGCCCAAGGCGGCCGAGCCCGTCACGCTGAAGGCCAACGCCGACATGGCGAAGGCGCTGCCCTTCGCCAACAAGCAGGACTTCGAGGACGCGATGCGCGGCTTCATCGGCACCGTGCCCGACGCACTGGTGAGCGGCAGCGGCCCGCGCCCGGTCTGGAACATGAAGCCCTACGACTTCCTGAAGGCGAACGAGGCGGCCGACACGGTCAACCCGAGCCTGTGGCGGCAGGCGCAGCTCAATGCGATTCACGGGCTGTTCAAGGTGACCGACCGCGTCTACCAGGTGCGCGGCTTCGACCTGGCGAACGTCACCATCGTCGAAGGCGACACCTCGCTGATCGTGATCGACCCGTTGCTGGCCGCCGAGACCGCGCGCGCCGCGCTCGAGCTGTACTACCAGCACCGCCCGAAGAAGCCGGTCGGCACGGTGATCTACACGCACGGCCACGCCGACCACTTCGGCGGCGTGAAGGGCGTGGTCAGCGAGGCCGATGTGGCCGCGGGCAAGGTGCAGGTGATCGCGCCTTCGGGCTTCATGGAATCGGCGGTGGCCGAGAACATCCTGGCGGGCAACGCGATGAACCGGCGCTCGCAGTACCAGTTCGGCACGCTGCTGCCGCCGGGCGCGCGCGGGCAGGTCGACACAGGGCTGGGCAAGGCGCTGGCGCGCGGCAGCGTGACGCTGATCGCGCCCACCTCGACCATCGAGAAGACCACCGAGGAGCGCACCATCGACGGCGTGCAGATCGTGTTCCAGCTGGTGCCGGGCTCGGAGGCGCCGTCCGAGATGCTCATGTACCTGCCGCAGTTTCGCGTGCTCAACATGGCCGAGGACGTGACGCACAACATGCACAACCTGTACACGATCCGCGGCGCCGAGGTGCGCGACGGCAACCTGTGGGCCAAGTACATCGACGAGGCCCGCGTGGCCTTCGGCGACAAGACCGACGTGCTCATCGCGCAGCACCACTGGCCCACCACGGGGCGCGAACGCATCGTCGACCTGCTGAAGAAGCAGCGCGACATGTACAAGTTCATCAACGACCAGTCGCTGCGCCTGCTGAACCACGGCTACACGGCGTCCGAGATCGCCGAGACGCTGCGCATGCCCGCGAGCCTGGAGCAGGAATGGTCCACGCGCGGCTACTACGGCACGCTGCGCCACAACGCGAAGGCGGTCTACCAGAAGTACCTGGGCTGGTACGACGCCAACCCGGCCAACCTGAACCCGCTCCCGCCGGTGGCGCAGGCGAAGAAGACGGTCGAGTACATGGGCGGGGCCGACGCGGTGGTGGCGCGCGCCCGCGAAGATTTCAAGAAGGGCGAGTACCGCTGGGTGGCCAGCGCGATGAGCCAGGTGGTGTACGCCGACCCGGCGAACCGCGCGGCACGCGAACTCGGCGCCGACGCGCTCGAACAGATGGGCTACCAGTCGGAGGCGGGCACGTGGCGCAGCGCCTACCTGGTGGGCGCGATGGAACTGCGCAACGGCGTGCCGAAGATCCCGGGCGGCAGCAGCGCGAACGGCGACACGCTGAAGGCGGTGAGCAACGAGCTCTTCTTCGACTTCCTCGGCGTGCGGCTCGACGCGGCCAAGGCCGAGGGCAAGACGATGGTGGTCAACTGGAACTTCACCGATTCGAACCAGAAGTTCGTGCTGACACTGGAGAACTCGGCGCTCACGCATGTGAAGAACCTGCAGGCGGCGGGCGCGGATGCCACGGTCACATTGAGCCGGGCAACGCTCGACGCGATCACCCTGAAGCAGACGACCTTTCCGGAGGCCGTGCAGTCGGGGCTCGTGAAGATCGACGGCAACCGGGCGAAGCTGGGCGAGCTGTTCGGGATGCTCGACAACTTCGACCTGATGTTCCCGGTGGTCGAGCCCCGCAAGTAAGCGGGCTCAGCCGAAGAACCAGTAGCAGACCGCAATCGCAGCCACCACCCCCGCCAGCTCCGCCAGCAAGGCACAGGCCACGGTGTGCCGGGCGCGCTGGATGCCCACCGCGCCGAAGTACACCGCCAGCACGTAGAACGTGGTCTCGGTGCTGCCCTGGATGGTGGCGGCCACCAGCGCGGGGAAGCTGTCGACGCCCTGGGTCTTCATGGTCTCGATGAGCATCGCGCGGGCCGCGCTGCCCGAGAAGGGCTTGACGAGCGCCGTCGGCATGGCGTCGACAAAGCGCGCGTCCCAGCCGCCCGCCTGCACCAGCCAGCGCAGGCCGTCGAGCGCGAAGTCGAGCGCGCCCGAGGCGCGCAGCACGCCCACCGCGCACAGCATCGCGACGAGGTAGGGGAGCAGGTGCTTCGCGATGTCGAAGCCTTCCTTCGCGCCTTCGACAAAGGCCTCGTAGACCTTGACGCGCCGGATCGCGCCGGCCGCCAGGAACACGATGATCACGCCGAACAGCGTGAGGTTGCCCAGCAGCGACGACAGCGAGGCGATGGCCGCCGCCGACAGCGTGCCCAAAAGCGCCATGAAGCCGCCCAGCAGCAGCGCGCCCGGCACCAGGTAGGCCAGCACCACCGGGTCCCACAGCCGCAGGCGCTGCACCACCGCCACCGACAGCAGGCCCACCAGCGTCGAGGCGCTCGTGGCCAGCAGGATCGGCAGGAACACCAGCGTCGGGTCGCTGGCGCCCTGCTGCGCCCGGTACATGAAGATGGTGACGGGAAGCAAGGTCAGTGACGAGGCGTTGAGCACCAGGAACAGGATCTGCGCGTTGGTGGCCGTCACGGGGTCGGGGTTCAGTCGCTGCAGCTCGCGCATGGCCTTCAGGCCGATCGGCGTGGCGGCGTTGTCCAGCCCCAGCGCGTTGGCCGCGAAGTTCATCGTGATGAGCCCGAGCGCCGGGTGCCCGGCCGGCACGCCCGGCATCAGCCGCCGGAACAGCGGCCCGAGCAGGCGCGCGAGCCATCCGACGAGGCCGGCAGTTTCCGCGATGCGCAGGAAGCCCAGCCACAGCGTGAGCGTGCCGAACAGCAGCACCATCACCTCGACGGCCAGCCGCGCCATCGCGAACAGGCTTTCGACCAGCGCCGCGAACACGGTCGGGTCGCCGCCGACGAGCCACCGTCCCAGCGCTGCGAGCGCCGCCATCCCGAAGAACCCCAGCCACAACCCATTGAGCACGCGTTTTTTCCTTCTTTTCGTTGGCTGCCGTGTGTGCCGTTGATCATAGGGCGGCATGCCGCCCCGGCCGGGCTCTGCGGCGCTACAGTGCGACCCATGGCCGCCGCCCTGTTCCGCCTTCGTCGCTTTGTCGCCCTGGTGTCGAGCGGGCTGGCCCTCGCCTGGCTCGCGGGCTGCGCCAGCCTGCCGCCGCCGCAGCCGCACCCGGTGCTCACGAACGCGATCACCGACGTGGCCGACACCGACCTGGGCCGGCTGGCCGCCCAGGACGCGCCGCAGGGCGGGGCGGCGGGGCTGTCGGGCTTCCGGTTGCTGCCCGAGGCAGCGTTCGCGTTCGATGCGCGCATCTCGCTGGCGCGGCATGCGCAGAAGTCGCTCGACGTGCAGTACTACCTGATCAGCAACGACGACGTCGGCCTGCTGTTCCTCAAGGAGCTGCGCGAGGCCGCCGCGCGCGGCGTGCGCGTGCGGCTGCTGGTGGACGACCTGTACACGGCGGGGGAGGACGAGGTGTTCAGCAGCCTCTCGGCCTTCCCGAACATCGAGGTGCGGCTGTTCAACCCGCTGCCTTCGCGCGCCGGCTCGCTGGCCGCGCGGCTGCTGTTCTCGCTGGGCGACTTCGGGCGCATCAACCACCGCATGCACAACAAGCTGCTGGTGGCCGACAACAGCTTTGCGGTCTCGGGCGGGCGCAACATCGCCAACGAGTACTTCATGCGCAGCACGGCGGCGAACTTCATCGACATGGACGTGCTCTCCAGCGGGCCGATCGTGCGCCGCATGTCCGAGGGCTTCGACCGCTACTGGAACAGCGAGCATGCCTGGCCCATCGAGCGCATCGCGCCGCGGCGCGTGCCGGTGGAAGAAGCCCAGCGGCGCTTCGACACCCTGGCGCGCGCGGCCGTGCCCGACGTGCCCATGCGCCAGCGCGACATCCTGAACAAGTCGCCGCTCGGCGAGCAGCTCACCACCGGCCGCATCGACCGCTACTGGGCCCCGGCCACGCTGTTCGTGGACGACCCCGACAAGATCACGCGCAAGGCCGAGGCGGCCTACGGCGGCAGCGTGACCGAGGGCGCGCTCGGTGTGATCCAGGCGGCGAAGCACGAGGTCAAGATCGGCTCGCCGTACTTCATTCCGGGCGCGCGTGGCATGGCGATGATGAAGGCGACCATCGAGCGCGGCGGCCGCATCACGGTGGTCACCAATTCGCTGGGCGCCACCGACGAGCCGCTGGCCTATGCGGGCTACGAGCGCTACCGCGCCGACATGCTGAAGATCGGCGTCACCATCTACGAGATCGCGCCCACGCTCACCGGGCGTTCGGGGCGCTTCGGCGACTTCGGCAAGTCGATCAGCCGGTTGCACGCCAAGCTGGCCATCGTGGACGACGAGCGCTTCTTCGTCGGCTCGATGAACCTCGACCACCGCTCGGCCGCCGTCAACACCGAGATGGGGCTGGTGATCGACAGCCCGCGGCTGGTGCAGGACTACGACAAGCTCATGAACGGCGAGCGCGTCAACCTGGGCTACCGGCTGCGGCTCGCGCCGGGCGGGCGGCGCGTGCAGTGGCTGGAATACGACGATGCCGGCGGCGACATCGTGCACGAGGACGAACCGGGCGAATTCCTCTGGCTGCGCTTCAAGAACTGGTTGCTTTTACCCATCGTGGGTGAGGAGCTGCTCTAGGGTTTGTCATGACCGATCCAGTGAGGTGCGTTACATTTCTGTTTGAAATGTGAACTTTTGTCACCGACTATTGGAGGCTTTGATCATGACCGTCCCCGTGCCGCGCGAGTCGACCGCGCCGCTTTCCACCAGCCGCCGCCGCGCTCTTTCCGGGCTGGCCGCCACGACGGCCGCCGCGGCCGGCGTCGGGCTGGGATTTCCGGCGTTCGCGCAGAACCGTGCGATCCGCATCGGGACGACCTTCGACAACAGCAGCGTCGAAAAGGCCAACGGCCAGGGGCTGTACCAGGGCTCCAGCGCGTTCTTCAACGCACTGAACAAGGCCGGCGGCATCCACGGCAGCAAGGTCGAGCTCGTGATGGCCGACGACACCTTCAAGCCCGAGGTGGCCAAGGCCAACGCGCTGGCTTTCGAAAAGGACAGCTCGGTGCTCGCGCTGGTGCACCCGCTGGGCACGCGCCAGACCGCCGAGGTGATGGACGCGGTGCCCGGCATGGCCGTGGTCGGCCCGATCACCGGCACCATCGCGCTGCGCAAGAAGACCTCGCCCAACACCTTCTGGGTGCGCGCCAACTACGACCAGGAGGTCGACAAGCTGGTGAGCACGGCCGCCGTGCTGGGCCAGACCCGCATCGGCCTCGTGCATTCGAACGACCCGCTGGGCCAGTCGGTGCTGGCGGCGTTCAAGAACGCGCTGGCCAAGGCCAAGCTGGAACCGGCGGTGATCGCCACCACGCCCAACACCACGAGCATGGAAGTGGGCCCGGCCGCCGAGGCCATCGCCAAGGCCAAGCCGCAGGTGGTGGTGGTCGGCCTGGCCGGCACGGCGCCGGTGTTCCTGAAGGCGCTGCGCGGCGCGGGCAACAGCAGCTCGGCCTACGGCCTGTCGATCACGGCCAGCGCGCTGTCGGCCATGGGCGACCTGGCACGCGGCCTGGGCTTCGTGATCGTGGTGCCGTCGCCGTACTC
This sequence comes from Variovorax sp. FW305-3-2-15-B-LB1, assembly GCF_058787635.1. NCBI lineage: Bacteria > Pseudomonadati > Pseudomonadota > Betaproteobacteria > Burkholderiales > Comamonadaceae > Variovorax > Variovorax sp. FW305-3-2-15-B-LB1. Next base: position 93,269 of record NZ_JBYSZY010000020.1, read on the forward strand.
GACCAAGTTCGAGATCGTGCGCCGCTACCAGGCCGACATGGTGGCCAACGGCACCAAGGATTTTTCGCTCACCAGCCTGGAGGGCTACATGAACGCCGCCGTGCTGGCCGAGGGCCTGCGCCGCGCCGGCCCCGCGCCGACGCGCGCCGCCGTGCTCGGCGGCATGGCGAGCATCGAGAACTTCGACCTGGGCGGCGTGAAGATCAACTACGGCCGCTCCAACCGCGAAGGCGGCCAGTTCGTGGACGTGGCCGTGATCGGCAGCCGCGGGCAGATGCTGAGCTGATGCGGTCGAGGCGTACCGCGCGCTGCGGCGCACGGTAGCGCCTGCCGGTACGCCGGCGCACGCGCGGCCCTGTCGCGGGTCGGCGTGCTTACAGTGCGGCCATGACCCTCGAACTCATCCTGGGCCTCGGCCTGCTGGCCCTGGTGCTGCTGGACCTGGCCCTGTTCTTCCTCGTGCGCTGGGCCGTGCTGCGCGAGTACCTGGGCCCGCTGGTGGCCAGCCTCGTCTACGGCCTGTGCCTGGCCGTGCTGCCGTACTTCGTGTGGTGGGGCCTGGGCACCCACGTGCTGTTCGGCAAGGACACGACCTTCCTGGCGCCCGTGGTGGACGTCGGCCTGGCCTTCATCCTGTACACCTGCGTGTGGCTGTCGTGGGGCGTGAGCCTGATCGCCGGCGGACTGGCGTCGTGGCGTTTCTTTGTCGGTGCCCGGCGGATCGGCCTGCTGGCCTGACGGTTCAGCCGGCCGGCGCCTCGGCGATGCCGACGCCCAGCAAGCCTTCGAGCAGTTCCTTGTCGGCCGCGAGCGCCGCACTCGGGCCCGCATGCACGACGGTGCCGCGCTCCAGCACGATCGCCTGGTGCGTCATGTCCAGGGCCAGCACCGGGTGCTGCTCCACCACGATCGAGGCCAGGCCTTCCGATTCGCACAGGCGCCGGATCGCTGCCGCCAGCTCTTCCACGATGATCGGCGCGAGGCCTTCCATGGGCTCGTCGAGCAGCAGCAGCTTCGGGTTGGTCATGAGCGCGCGGCCGATGGCCAGCATCTGCTGCTCGCCGCCCGAGAGCTGGTTGCCGTAGTTGCCGCGCCGCTCGCGCAGGCGCGGAAAGAACTCGTACACGCGCTGCAAGGTCCAGCTGCCGGGGCGGGCGATCACCGTGAGGTTTTCTTCCACCGTGAGCGAGGGGAACACTTCGCGCTCCTGCGGCACCCAGCCCAGCCCCGCGCGCACGCGCTGGTGCGCGGGCCAGCGCGTGATGTCGGCGCCTTGCCAGCGGATCGCGCCCTGCATCACGCGGGTGTTGCCCATCAGCGTTTCGAGCAGCGTGGTCTTGCCCACGCCGTTGCGCCCGAGGATGGCCAGGCTTTCGCCGGGCCGCAGCGAGAAGTCGAGGCGGTCGAGGACCACGGCGTTGCCGTAGCCGGCGGTGACGCGGTCGAAGGCGAGTGCGGCGGATTCAGCCATGGTGGTGCGAGCTTCCCAGGTAGACCTCGCGCACGCGCGGGTCGGCGCCGATCTCGGCGGGCGTGCCTTCGGTGAGGATGCGCCCGCCCACCAGCACCGAGATGCGGCGCGCAAAGCGGAACACGAGCTTCATGTCGTGCTCGATGAAGAGCACGCTGATGTCGGCCGGCAGCGCCGCGATGGCTTCGAAGAGTTCGCCGCTCTCGTCCTCCGGCACGCCGGCGGCGGGCTCGTCGAGCAGCAGGATGCGGGGCTTGGCGGCGAGCGCCAGCGCGATCTCGAGCAGCCGCTGCTTGCCGTAGGCCAGCTCGGCCACGGGCACGTCGGCCAGGGCGTCGAGCTTCAGCGTGGCCAGCAGCGCATGCGCCTCGTCGAACACGGCGGTGCAGCCCTTGAGCGGCCGCCACCAGGTGGCGCCCAGCCCTTCGCGCTCGCTGATCGCGAGCACCACCGACAGCAGCGGCGTGAGGCTGGGGAACAGCGTGTTGATCTGGAAGGTGCGCGCCAGCCCCATGCGGGCGCGCTTGTCGCCGGGCAGGCGCGTGATGTCGCGCGGGCCCAGGTGGATCTGGCCGCTGGTGGGCTTGAACACGCCCGTGAGCAGGTTGATGAGCGTGGTCTTGCCGGCGCCGTTGGGGCCGATCAGCGCCTGCCGCGCACCGGGTTCGAGCGACAGGTTGACGTCGCTCACGGCCTGGAAGGCGCCGAAGCGGATGCCCAGGTTCTGCGTGCGCAGCGCGTGCGTGGTGGTTGCGGTGGTGGAACTCATCGCGCCTTCCCCGTGCGCACCACGCGCGAGAGCGCGCCCATGATCCCGCCGCGCCCGAGCATGACGGCCGCGATCAGGAAGATGCCGAGCCAGAACATCCAGTACTGCGGGTTCATGTCGGCGAACCAGTCGTGCACCAGCATGTAGACGATGGCGCCGATGAGGCCGCCATACAGCCGCCCGGTGCCGCCGAGCACGAGGATGATCAGCACTTCGGCCGAGCGGTTGAAGCTGATCGATTCGATGCCCACGAACTGCGTGGTCTGCGCCAGCAGCGCGCCCGCCACGCCGGCCACCGCGGCCGACATCGCATAGGCCATGCGCAGGCGCGCTTCCACCGGCGAGCCGATGGCCGTCATGCGCTTGCGGCTGTCGTGGATGCCGCGCAGCGCCAGGCCGAAGGGCGAGCGCAGCACCAGCCGCACGAGCAGGAACATGGCGAGCACCACGCCGAAGGCATAGCCGAACGCGGTCTTGCCGTAGAGGTCGAAGTCGAACAGGCCGAGCACCGGCGCGATCACCACGCCCTGCAGGCCGTCGGTGCCGCCCGTGATGCCCGAGAGCCGGTTGGCCAGCTCGAACAGCAGCACGCACACGCCGATGGTGATCATCAGCCGCGTGAGGTCGGCGCCGCGCACCACCAGGTAGCTCAGCACGTAGCCCAGCAGGCCGCACACGGCGAGCGCGAACGCCAGGCCGGTGAAGGGCTCGCTCCAGCCGTACTTGGCGAGCAGGCCGGCCGCGTAGGCGCCCGCGCCGAAGAAGGCGGCGTGGCCCACGGTGAGGATGCCCGCGTAGCCCAGCGCCATGTCCAGCGACACGGCGAAGAGCCCGAAGATCATGATCTGGCTCATCAGCGTGAGCTTGTCGGGCAAGAGGAAGAAGCTCGAGGCGAGCGCGAGCCAGAAGGCGATTTCGGCCACGCGCAGCTGCGCGGGGGACAGGCTCAGCGGCTTCATGCGAGCCCCTTCTTGGCGACGATGCCGTTCGGGCGCACCAGCAGCATGACGATCATGAACACGTAGATGAGAAAGGCGCCCGTTTCAGGCAGGTAGTACTTGCCCGCCACGTCGACGATGCCGACCAGCAGCGCCGCGATGAAAGGCCCGGTGACGGTGCCCGCACCGCCCACGCACACCACCATCAAAAAGTAGACGAGGTACTTGAGCGGGAACGACGGCTCCAGCCCCAGCATGCCCAGGCTCAGCGCGCCGCCCAGGCCCGCCAGGCCGCAGCCCAGCGAGAAGGTCAGGAAGAACAGGCGCTGCACGTGGATGCCGGTGCCGCCCGCCACGCGCTGGTTGTCGACGGCGGCGCGCACCATCGCGCCGTAGCGCGTCTTGCCCAGGCCCAGCAGCAGCGCGACCAGCACGGCCACGCCGCAGCCGATGAGGAACAGGCGGTAGCGGCCCACTTCGAGGCCGAGCAACGACACCTGGCCCTCGAGTGCCTTCGGCAGCGTGAAGGGCTGCATCGTCGGGCCGAAGAAGTAGGTGAACGCGGCGATCGAGACGAACACCACGCCGATCGACAGCAGCACCTGGTCCAGCGGGTGCGCGCGGTACAGCCGCCGGTAGAACACGAACTCCAGCACCGCGCCCACCACGGCCGCCGCCACGAAGGCCGCCGCCAGCGAGAGCCCGAAGCCCAGGCCCCACTGGTTCATGAGCACGCTGGCCGCGTAGCCGCCCACCATCGCGAAACTGCCGTGCGCGAGGTTGACGAAATTCATGAGTCCCATCGTGATGGACAGGCCCACGCCGATGAGAAACAGGAGCATGCCGTAGGCCACTCCATCGAAGATCACGATGCCCATGAATTTCCTGCTTGCTGCGTGCTGGCTGGCGTTGGCTTACTTGGGAGCGGCTTCCTTGGCCGGGTCCTTGACGCGCTCGAACTTGTCGAACTCCACGTTCACCAGCTGGCCGTTGGCGCGCTCGGTCTTGCGGATGTAGACGGTCTGCACGATGTCGCGCGTGGCGGCGTCGATCTCGATCGGGCCGCGCGGGCTCTCGAAGCTCAGGCCCTTGAGCGCGTCCATGAACTTGTCGCCGGCGGTGTCGCCCTTGGTCTTGGCCAGCGCCAGGTCGATGGCGGCCATGGTGTCGTAGGCGGTCACGGCGAAGTAGCTGGGGCGCAGCTTGGCGCCGTTGTCGGCGGCGAAGTCCTTCACGAACTTCTGGTTCTTGGGCGAGTTGTGCGCGAACGAGTAGTGGTGGCTGGTGACCAGGCCCAGCGCCACGTCGCCGGTGGCGTCCAGGTAGCTGTCGTCGGTGGCTTCGCCGGTGGCGAAGAGCTTGATGCCGGCTTGCTCCATGCCGCGCTCCTTCCACACCTTGAGGAAGGCCGGCGGCATCACGCCCGAGGGGAAGAAGAAGAACACGGCCTGGGGCTTGGCGTCCTTGATGCGCTGCACGTAGGCCGAGAAGTCGGGGTTGTTCATCGGCGTGCGCACCTCGCCCGAGACCTTGCCGCCGCCGGCGGTGAAGGCCTTCTTGAACGCGGTCTCGGCGTCCACGCCCGAGGCGTAGTCGGCGACCACGGTGTAGGCGTCCTTCACGCCCTGCTTGAGCATGTAGCGCGCCATCGGGTCGGTGACCTGCTGCACGGTGAACGACAGGCGCGCCACGTAGGGCGAGCTGGTGGTGATGGCCGAGGAGGCGGCGTTCATCACCAGCGTGGGGATCTTGGCCTGCGTGGCGATGGCGCCCACGGCGTAGGCGTTGGGGCTGAAGTCCAGGCCGGTGAGGATGCTCACCTTGTCGCGCACGATGAGTTCCTGCGCGATGCGCTTGGCGGCGTCGGGCGCCGGGCCGGCGGTGTCCTTCTTGATGATTTCGACGGCGCGCCCGCCCACCTTGCCGCCGTGCTCCTTCAGATAGAGCGCGATGCCGGCGTCGAACTGGCGGCCGTAGTCGGCGTAGGGGCCGGAGTAGGTCGCGATGAGGCCGATGCGCAGCGGCTCCGTGGTCTGGGCTTGAGCGGCACCCGCCATGCCGAGGCCGGCGAGCAGCAGGGTCGAGAGGAGGGTTCGCTTGGTCATCGTCGTCGTCATGAAAAAACGCCTTTCAGTGGGAGTGGAATGCGCCGCACGGGCGCCGCTGGCTTGTAACCGGATGTTGGGCAGCGGGCGATGATGCCCGACACGTTGGTCAGACCTGTGTATCGGGCACACGCACCGTGAGGCCATCGAGGGCGGCGCTCACGCTGAGCTGGCAACTCAGGCGCGAACCGGGCCGGCGCTCGGACGCGACGGCATCGAGCAGCGCGCTTTCCATGTCGTCAGGCGGCGGCAGCAGTTCGAGGAACGCGTCGTCGACGTAGACGTGGCAGGTCGCGCACGAGCAGCAGCCGCCGCACTCGGCGTCGATGCCGCGCACGTTGCCGCGGATGGCGGTCTCCATCACGCTGGCGCCGACCTTGGCGTCGACCTCGCGCGTGCTGCCGTCCTTGAGGATGTAGTGGATCGTGGGCATGAAAGAAGGGTTCAGAACATGTCGAAGTACTCGCGGTGTTCCCACTCCGAGACTTCGAGGTTGAAGCGGGCGATTTCCGCTTCCTTGATGTGGCACAGGTAGTCGACGAAGGTCTTGCCCATCTGCGTGTTGAGCATCTCGTCTTTGCGCAGGCAGGCGAGGGCGTCGCCGAGCGATCGCGGCAGTTGTTCGGCCGGTGTTTCGTAGGGCGCGTCGGCCGAGGGGCCGGGGTCGGTCTTGTTGTGGATGCCGTCCAGCCCCGAGAACAGCTGCGACGCGAGGTACAGGTACGGGTTGGCCGTCGGCTCGCCCACGCGGTTCTCGATGCGCGAGGCGTTCTGGCCCGGGCCGCCGAGCACGCGCAGCATCGCGCCGCGGTTGTCGCGGGCCCAGATCGCGCGGTCGGGCGCGAGCGAGAAGGGGCGGTAGCGGCGGTAGCCGTTGATCGTCGGGCTGGCGAGCGCGGCCGCACCGCAGGCGTGCGCCTTCAGGCCGCCGAGGTAGTGCATGCCGATCTCGCTGAGGTCGCGTCCGCCGGGCTCGGGCATGAAGGCGTTGACGCCGTCGCTCTTGCGGCGCAGCGACTGGTGCAGGTGCCAGCCGCTGGACATCACGTTCGGGATCTTCGGGCGGCACATGAAGGTGGCATGCAGGCCGGCGCGCTGGCAGATCTGCTTGATGGCGCTGCGCAGCAGCACCATGGTGTCGGCGGGCGTCACGCCGGCCGTGGGGCCGAAGGTGAGCTCGAACTGGCTCGGGCCGAACTCGATCTCCAGCGAGCGCAGCGGCAGGCCGAGCGCCACGAGCTGCGAGCGCAGCAGTTCCATGAGGCCGTCGACGCGGTCGTAGCGCAGCTCGGTCAGGTACTGGTGGCCATGCGAGAGCAGCGACACGCGCGGCGGTTCGCCGGGCTGGCCCGAGTCGCCCAGGCCCATGCGCGCGTCTTCGAGCTTGAAGACGTGGAACTCGACCTCGAGGCCGGCGATGAAGTCCAGCCCGAGCTCGTCGAGCTGCGTCACCGCGCGCTGCAGGATCTGCCGCGTGGCGAAGGGGCAGGGCCGGCCGTCGGCCATGTAGGCGTCGCACAGGATCCAGCCGGTGCGCGGCGCCCAGGGCAGCACCTTGAAGGTGGCGGGGTCGGCCACGATGGTGAAGTCGGCGCCGCCCTGCAGGCCCTCGATGGCGAAGCCGCCGCCCTGCGTGAACACGGGGAACACGGTCTTGTGCGAGGTGTCCTTGGCCAGCAGGGTGGAGGTGAGGTTCACGCCCTCCCACAGGGCCGAGCGCGCCTCGCCCGCGACCAGGGTCTTGCCGCGCAGCAGGCCGTGCTGGTCGGGCCAGGCGAAGCGGACGGTGTCCACCTCGCCGCTGTCGATGCGGCGCACGAGTTCGCGCGCCTGCGCATGCTGGTCGGGCGACCAGAGACCGAAGCGGTCGACGAAGGTGTGGCTGTTCATGGCGCGTGCTCAGGCAGCGGCAGCGGCCAGGCGTGCGGACGCCCAGTCGGACTTCAGGCGGCGCGCGCGGTCGGCGTCCTGCCAGTAGGCCTCGGTGGCGGCTTCGTCGACCACCTTGCCGATGCCGTCGATCGACGGCGGGCCGGTCATGGCGCTGGCCTGGGCGGCGTCGATGAGCATCGGCGCGGTTTCGCCGGCGAGCGTGGCCTCGATGGCCTTCACCAGCACGCGGCGGTAGGCAATGATGCCCTTGTCGGTGCTGCCCAGGTGCTCGCGCGTGCGGTCCTGGATGGCGCCTTGCGATTCCACCGCCCATTGGTCGTGCACGTTGATGTCGTCGCCCATGCCGGTGTAGGTCTCGGTCAGCTGTTCTTCGATGCTGAAGCCGTAGTTGTTGCGCTTGTTCTTGCGCGAGGTGTAGTCGGGCAGCTCGTACAGCTTCAGGCGCTGGTCGCGCATCTGCTGTTTGTCGACCGGGCCGGTGAAGCTGGTGAACACGGCATACCAGTAGCAGTGCGTGTCGTCCACGGGCACGTGCCATTGCGAGATGGTCATCTCGGCGCTCATCGGGATCACGAAGGCCTGCGGGAACACCACGTTGGTCACGCGCACGTGGGTGGTGTCTTCGGAGAGCTTGCGCAGCGCCTTCAGGCGGAAGCCGTAGTCGGTGGGCTCCACGCTGATGTCGGGGCGGTCGTACTCGCGCAGCACCTTGGTGATGGGCATGTCGGAGTCGGCCGAGGCGCCGCGGAACTGCTTGCCGTAGCTCTCGGAGGTGTCTTCGTCCTCGAAGAAGCGGTGCAGGTACGAGGCGTGCGCGGGGTCGATGCCCACTTCAAGCGCCTGCAGCCAGTTGCATTCGAAGAGGCCCTTGAACGCGAAGGTGTGGCTGTCGGGCGCGACGAAGCAGTCGAAGTCGGGGAAGGCCGGGGGCTCGCCCTCGCCGATGTATGCGAAGACGATGCCGGCCTTCTCGACCACCGGGTAGGCCGACTGCTTGATGCGGCTGCACAGCTTGCTGGTGGCGGGTTCGGCCGGGGTCTCCAGGCAGTTGCCCTTGGCGTCGAACAGCCAGCCGTGGAAGGCGCAGCGGATGCCGCCGTTTTCCAGCCGGCCGAAGGCCAGGTCGGCACCGCGGTGCGGGCAGTCGCGGTCGAGCATGCCGAGCTGGCCGCTCTCGTCGCGGAACAGCACGAAGTCCTGGCCCATGAGCTTCACGGGCTTGACCGGGCGCGGACCCGCCAGTTCGTCGGCCAGGGCCACCGGCTGCCAGTAGCGGCGCAGCAGCTTGCCGGCGGGCGCGCCGGGTCCGACGCGGGTGATGAAATCGTTTTGCTCGGCGCTGATCATCGTGCGGGCTCCATCGAGAGGTCTTTGTCAGAAGGCCTGCAGGCATTGCATGCAGTTGTATGCATTGTCTTGGTGATTTTTGACAAAGGTCAAACTTTCATCGGCCGATTTGCCCTGTTTTGGGGCTTGAACCGGTCATATATAGGGTTAACTCTGAGGTGGTTGTGTGTTTTTGACACACTTCTGTTTGCAGTGCATGCAACAACCGCGCCCGTTTGGCTATGCTGCGTGCAGTGGCGGGCGGGTCTCCTAGAATCCGCCCATTCATCCCTCTCCTTGTTGCCCTGGCGCCTACCGATGGACTCCCAACAATCCCGCGTGCTCGTGCAACTGCGCGACCTGATCCTCAAGGGCGAATTCGTGCCCGGAGAGCGGCTGGCCGAGATCCCGCTGGCCGAGAAGCTCGGGGCCTCGCGCACGCCGGTGCGCCTGGCGCTGGCCAGCCTCGAGCACGAAGGGCTCATCGAGCAGTCGCCCAGCGGCGGCTACCAGATGCGCCGCTTCACCTCGCAGGAAGTGGCCGACGCCATCCGCGTGCGGGGTGTGATCGAAGGCTTTGCCGCCCGCCTGCTGGCGGAAGACGGCGTGTCGCGCCAGCTGCTGCGCGACCTGAAGGACTGCCTGGAAGATGGTGACCGCGCCGTCAACAAGCCCAGCATGGAGATCGACGACTACGCGGCCTACGTCGAGATGAACGACCGCTTCCACCGGCTGATCCTCGAAGGCTGCGGCAACCTCGCGCTCAAGCGCGTGATGGACATGCTCGGCGGCCAGCCCTTCGCCGCACCCAGCGCGATGCTGCCCATGCAGTCGTCGATGGAGGAGGGCCAGCAGTGGATGCGCCAGGCGCACCGCACGCACCACGCGATGGTGCAGGCCATCGAGCGCGGCCAGGGCTCGCGCGCCCAGGCGCTCGGTGAGGAGCACGTCGAGATCGCGCGCATGAATCTCGACTACGCGCTGGAGCGGCCCGAACTCGCGGCCGAGCTCATGCCGGGCATCCGGCTCGTGGCCAAGGGGCGCACCGCCTGAGCGGCGAAACGGCCGGTCAGCGGATTTCGATCAGCAGCTGGGGCTGGTAGCCCTCTTGCTCGCCGTTGCTTCGGTAGCCCAGCGGATTGGCGACCACGCGGCAGCCGTCCTTCACATAGTCGAACGGGCAATGCAGGTGGCCGTGCAGCCATAGCTGCGCATGCGGCAGCAGCTCGTCGAGCGAATTGCAGAAACCCGCGGTGCCGGGCGTGAGCCCATAGCGGGGATCGGCGCTCGCGAGGCTGGGCGCGAAATGGGTGATGGCCACCGTCGTGCCGTCGTAGGGCTGGGCCAGCGCATCACGCAACCAGGTCTGGCAGGTGAGCGCTTGCTCTCTCATTTCGGCAGCCATGAAGGGCTTGCCGTTGCGCGTGCCGGCCATCTTCTCCAGGTAGAAATCGGCCGCGCGCATCGCCTTGCCGCGCTTCTTGAGCGCCTCGGCGAGGCCGTCGCGGGGCTCGACCAGCGCGTCGAAATCGGCCCACAGCGTGGTGCCGATGAAGCGGATGCCTTCGATGACCAGCGTCTCGCGCTCCAGCCAGAGGATGCCGAGCTCGTCGCACAGCGCCCGCAGGCGCGCATGCGTCGCGTCGAAGTCGAGGTTGTCGTACTCATGGTTGCCCGGCACGTAGACCACTGGCGTCGGCCAGCCCTTGCGTGGCGAGAAGCGGCCCAGGCCGAAGTCGGTGTCCGCCAGGCGGGAGCCTTCCTGGTAGGAGCCGATGTCGCCCCCGAGCACCAGCAGGTCGGCGCCCGGGATGGGGTCGGCATGAAAGTTGGGGTGGGATTCCAGGTGGAGGTCGGAGAGCAGTTGCAGCTTCATCGTCGGGTCAGTCTAGGTGAATCGCACTATGCGTGAGATGCATAACCTAGGGCTTGCTTTGCTAGGGATTACCCTTAATCTACATCCATCGTTAATCAACCCCGTCGCAGCCACAAGCCGCGCACCGTCATGTTCAGTCTTCTTGCCCAAGTGGCCCGTTTCTTCCGTTCGTCGCCGAGCCAGACCCCCGCCAGCCACGCTGCCGCGCTGATGGAAAGCGCCGACAGCCGTGCCGGTCGCGGTGCGCACCACGCGCAAGAACTGCGTGCAGCGGCTTCCGCCTGGCTCAGCGTCGTCAGGTAATTCGCTGACGCGCGCCGCCCCGTGCGGCGCACCCGGGATCCAAGGGCAGGTCACGCCTGTCCGTGGACCGAGCCCGCGAACGCCGCGGCCGCCGAGCGCAACAGCGCCGTACGCAGCCACTCGTGCGAATGCCCATGCTGGGCGCGCCGGTGCCAGATGGCATCCACATGCACCGGCGGCTGGTCGAAGGGCAGGTCCCGCACCACCAGTTGATTCTCGATGCCCGTCACGCTCACGAAGTGACGCGGCAGCACCGCCAGCAGGTCCGAATTCGCGACCACGCGCCCGGCGGTGAAGAACTGGTTCACCGTCACCGCGATCCGCCGCTCGCGTCCCATGGCGCCCAGCGTCTGGTCGATGAAGCCGTACGGCCGCCCCGAAAAACTCACCAGCAGGTGCCGTGCCGTGCAGTAGCTGTCGAGCGTCAGCGGTGCGCTGGCCAGCGGATGGCCGCGTCGCATCACGCATACATATTGGCCCAGGTAGAGCCGCTGGGTCTCGAACGGCACCCCCACCCCCGACTGGCCGCGCGCCGCCAGGCTCGCGATCACGGCGGGAAAGTAGCCGATCGCCATGTCGACTTCTTCGTGCTCCAGCATGCGGCGCGGGTCGCGCGTGGTCAGCGGCAGCACGCGCAGCGAGATGGCCGGGGCTTCTTCTTCCGCAATCTTCACCAGGCCCGGCATGAGTTCGGCGGCCGTGGCGTCGGCCATGGCCAGCAGGAAGGTCGTGTCGGCGGTGCCGGCATCGAACTCGCCGGGCGCCAGCGTGTGCTGCAGCTGGCGCAAGGCGTCGCGCACCGTCGGCCAGAGGGCTTGCGCGCGCGGCGTGGGTTCCACGCCCGCACCGGAACGCCGCACCAGCTCGTCGCCCAGCAACTCGCGCAGGCGGCGCAGCGAGTTGCTCACGGCCGGCTGTGTGATCGCGAGGTTGCGGGCGGCGCGCGTGAGGTTGCGCTCTGCCATCACCTCGTCGAAGACGCGCAGCAGGTTGAGATCGAATGTGCGGAAATTGACGTCCATCAGCGATATGAATGATAAACATCAGAAAGATAAAGTGGCGGAACACTGGGGTAATCCCTAATATCAGGGCATCGGCCTTGTTCGCCACCACTGATTACCACTTATCCCCAGGAGGGATGCATCATGACCAGCTTTGTCCACGTTGACCAACCCACCGAACATCCCGGCGTCCGTCGCGCCGAAGTTCTCTTCGGCCAGATCCAGGCCGCCCGTGCCGGCGCCCACGGCGCCCGTCCTCTGATTGCACTGTTCGTGCTGGCCTTCGCGGCCGCCGTGCTCGTGGTCGCCGACAAGATCGTCTCCAGCTGGGACGAAGGCGCACTGCTCGCCGCATGGACCGTGTTCTGCGTCGCCGCCATCGCCTTGTTCGCACTCTTCGTCGGCTCGGTCCGCAAGAGCAGCCTGGCCACCCTGTGGCGCGAAGCTGCAGAGCGCCGTGCGCAAGCGCGTGCAGACGCCCGCTTCCTGGCGACCGCCCAGAGCGATCCGCGCATCATGCAAGAGCTGCAAGCCGCGGTGTGGCGTCAGCAGTCGGACGACGTCGTGTCGGTCGAAGCCGTCGCCAAGGTCGACGCACTGGCTCGCATGAACCGTCGTTCGCAAGAAGTCCGCATGCCCACGCTGTACGAAGCGATGCGCCGCATGAACAGCTCGCGCTATTACTAAGCAAGGCTGGGCCGGGCGCTGAGCGGCCGGCTGTAGTTGAGTTGGTTCAAAGGCCCGTCGGACGTATGTCCGACGGGCCTTTTTCATTGGTGGCTGAGCCGATGCAGGTTGGTGAATGTATCTGCTGTCATGGGGGTGCTGCGGGAGTTGCTCGATGGCGCCCTAGTTGGGGGGGCGTACGCCTCTATATATAAGGGGGCGAATGGAGTCGCGCCTGGGGAGCGCAGTGAGATCAAGCGACGCGGCAAGCTGTGGAGCGGTCTCACTGCAAGATTCTTTTCATCTCGTGTTGGCTTCGGCACCCAAAATGACATACACTGGCAGGCTTCGCTGCTGAATACCTCTGGTTTTCGAAGCGACTGGTGCTCTCAGGGGCGCTGGTTGTGGGTGGTGAAGAAAG